>JAYUQE010000248.1:0-11688 GCA_043756905.1 Burkholderiales bacterium
GGCGAGAACATCGCGCCGCGCGAAATTGACGAAGCCTTGCTGCAACACCCGGCGGTGCTCGACGCCGCCGCCGTGGGCATTCCTGATGCGCACTACGGCCAGGAGATCATGGCCTGCATCGTGCTGCGTGAAGGCGCGCTGGTTGATGAGCCCGCCTTGCGTGCGTTCTGTGAAGAACACCTGGGCCGCTACAAGACGCCCAAGGTGTTTCGCTTCGTGGCCGAACTGCCGCGAGGGCCTTCGGGCAAGGTGCAACGGATGAAGTTGCTTGGTGGAGCTTGATGGTTCTTGACGGTCGAGGCGAGGGCGTCGGGTGGCCGACTTCGCTCACGCATGGGGCACTGCCCCATGCATGCACGTTACATCTGACCTCACGTTTCCCCTCAAGGCAACGCGACGTGGCTGCGTAAGATGGGTCGTCGGCGTGATTTTCACGGTGCCGTCATGCTCGTGCAGCAGCATGGCTGCCGGATCAAAAACCCCAACGTCAGGAGAGAACCAAGATGAACTTCAAGCTTCACCCCGTGCACGCTGCCTGCCTGAGCCTGCTGTGTGCCTTCGCCGCCAGCGGGCCCGTCGCCGCGGCCACCTTGAACGGCCAGCCGGCCATCGTCATCGGCCACCGCGGGGCCTCGGGCTACCTGCCTGAGCACACGCTCGAAAGCTATGCGCTGGCCATCACGCAGGGTGCCAACTACATCGAGCCCGACCTGGTGTTGACCAAAGACGGCGTGCTCATCGCGCGCCACGAGCCCATGCTCGGCGGCACCACCAACGTCGCCTCGAAAGCCGAGTTCGCGGCGCGCAAGACCACCAAGATGGTCGATGGCCAATCGGTGACCGACTGGTTTGCCAGTGACTTCACGCTGGCCGAAATCAAGACTCTGGGTGCGGTTCAATCGCGCGCCGGCCGGCCCAGCACGTTTGACGGGCTGTACAAAGTTCCCACGCTCGATGAAGTGATCGCCCTGGCCAAGAGCCAGAGCGCTGCGCTGGGCCGCACCGTGGGCATCTACCCCGAGATCAAGCATTCCACCTTCCACGCCGCGCTGCCCTTCGGCGCGAATGCGATCGAAGATAAGCTGGTGGCCACGCTGCATACGGCCTATGGCAACAGCGGCACGGCGCCGGTGTTCATCCAGTCGTTCGAAACCGCCAACCTGAAGTACCTGAACACCCAGACCAACATCAAGCTGGTGCAACTGGTGGATGCGGATGCTGTCAACGCCAACGGCTCGATGTCCTTGGTCGACCCGTACCGCCAGCCCTATGACGTGTTGGCCGCAGGCGGCAGCACCACCTTTGCTGATTTGCTCACCGCCGGCGGCCTGGCTAATGTGAAACTGTATGCCGATGGCATCGGCCCCTGGAAGCCTTACTTGCTGCGCACGGTGGACGACGGCGTTGACCGCACCGGCAACGGCGTGGTCAACATCAATGATCGCTTGGTGGTGGGCAGCACCGGCGTGATTGAAGCCGCGCACGCGGCCGGCCTGCTGGTGCACACCTGGACCTTCCGCAACGACGCCTCAGGCTACGGCTTTGCCGACCCGAAGGCGGAGATGGCGGCTTACTTTGCGCTGGGCGTTGACGGCCTGTTCACCGACTTCCCCGACACCGGCGTGGCCGCGTTGGCATCCATTCCCGAGCCCGAGACCTATGCCTTGATGGGCATGGGGCTGGCCGCGCTGGCGCTGGTGGCGCGGCGGCGCAAGCGCACGGCTTGAACTGGCCAGGCGCGCCTGCATGGGCGCGCGGTGGTCGGCTGCAACGGCGCTTTTGGCGCCGTTTGTCGTTGGTACGCCCAGGCGAGCGGCCGCTGGCCGTGCCTGCGCGCGGAAACGGGCAGCAAAAGCCGGTGCACCTCTGGCGATACCGCCAGGCCCGGCGCGCGACACTTGCCCCAAATGCTTTGACCAGCGGCCGCAGCCATGGCCAGAATGGTCTTCATGTTCAACAGCAACAGGGAAACCTCAATGAACCCGGACCAGCCAGTGACCGTTCGCCGCGATACCAATGCCTGGCGCATGCAAGTCTGGATCTCCTTCGGCGTGGCGGTGACGCTGTGCGCCACCGGGTTGGCCTGGCTGCCGGGTCAAGACTTGGACCGCGCCTTCATGGTCATGGGCTACATGTTTTGCATGTCAGCGGTGTTTGCGCTGTCCAAGTTCGTGCGTGACAACCAGGGCCGCAAGGTCGATACGCCGATGTGGAGCATGGTGGTTTGGGGCGGGTTTGCCTTTGCCATGGCGCTCACCGGCTGGGGCCTGTACCGCATGGCCATCGACCCCACCTACAAGGCCTTCTTGCTGGTGAGCTGGTTGTTCCTGATCTCGTCAGTGTTCACGCTGGCCAAAACCTTGCGCGATGCGCATGAGGCCGATGTGGCCGAAGGCCGCCCGGCGCGCAGCCGCAGCGTGCGCAACGGCCCGCCGGCAGATACCGCAACCTGAGCCGCTGGCGCCGGCCGGCGCCGTGCCTTGAAACCCGAGTCGTTGAATGCGGCGCGCCCCATACGGCGCGCAGCGAAGGAGAACCCCATGCCTGTGTCATCTGCTACGTCCGCTTCATCTGTGCTTCGGCTGCTGGCCCTGACGCTGGCCTTGGCCAGCACCACAGCCGCGCGCGCACACGGCGAGGCTTCTGAAGCCAGCGCGCTGTCCATGCTGCCGGTGGCGGTGTCGGTGGCTGCGCCGGCCATCGTGCTGGTGGGCGGCGCGATGTTGACGGTGGCCGCTGTGCAGGCCTCGGCCACCGGCACGGTGTGGGTGTTGGAGCGCGCGTCTGACGGCGCGCGCATGAGCCTGCACTTCGCCGGCCATGCCTCGGCCGCGTTGGGTGCAGCGGTCGTCGTCACCGCGGTGTCTACGGGCTATGTGTTGTCAACTGCCGGCGCGGCGCTGGCCTTCATTCCAAACGAACTCGGGCGCGCGTTGTTGCACAACGAACGCATCACCCGATGAAGCGCCTGCTGCTCGCCGCTGCGCTGGCCCTTGCCGCGCAGGCTGCGCTGGCGGGGCGCACTTGCGAGGAGCGCCCCGTGGCGGTGGCCGAAGTCAGCCGCGGCATGGCGCTGGCCGAAGCCACCGCGCGCCGGCTTGATGCCACCGGCGCCCAGGTGGTGGTGTTGGCGCGCGCGGGGCAAGACTTGTCGCGCTACGGCCTGCGCTGGTCGCACCTGGGCCTTGCCTACCGCAGCGGCGATGGCGCCAGCTCGCATTGGCGCGTGGTGCACAAGCTCAACCAATGCGGCAGCGCCAACGCAGCGCTGTATCGCCAGGGCCTGGGCGAATTTTTCCTGGACCGGCCGCACCGCTACGAGGCCGCGTTCGTTGAACTCAGCACCGAGGTGCAGGCCAAGCTGCTGCCGCTGCTGCGCAGCAACCAGCAGGTGGCACGCTGGCACGAACCGCGCTACAACATGCTGGCCTACCCCTGGGCGCAGCAATATCAGCAAAGCAACCAATGGGCGCTGGAGACGATGGCCGGCGCCCTGGACGCTGACGCTGGCTCACGCAGCCAGGCCCAGGCCTGGTTGCAGTTGCGCGGTTATGTGCCCACCACGCTGCACCTCAGCGCGCTCACTCGCCTGGGCGCCAACGCGACCAAGGCCAACATCGCGTTTGACGACCACCCCAACAGCAAGCGCTTTGCGGATCGCATTGAAACCGTGACCGTTGATTCCGTCTTTCAATGGCTGGCACGCAGCGGGCTGGGCGCCGGCGCGCCGGTGGTGGTGACGCTCTAACCGCAAGCTTGACGCGCGCTCAGCGCAACAAATCCGCCAGCGCCCGGGTTGAACGCCGCGGCGGCTTCAGGGCGGCCCTCTCAGCCCCCGCTGAGCGCCAAGACAAGCGCCACGAAGTCGTTGGGTTGTAGCGCATGCTGCAACTGGCGCACGCCGACACCGTTGACGAAGATGCGCATGTTCGGTCGCAACTGGTTTTGCTCGTCGACCACGCGAAAGCGCAGCCCGGGGTAGAGACGATCCAGATCTGCGAACAGCGCATCCAGCGTGTCGCCCACGGCCTGCACGTTTGATTCGTGCGTGTACGAGCGCAATGCGCCGGGTATCAACATGTTCATTCGCTGGCCCCCGCTTGTGCTAACGGTTCATGTGTACAGGTCGCCGCTACGGCTGAAGACGGCGAGGCGCAACGGGGCACGCATCACACTTCAGCCACTTCTACCGCGTAGATTTCCGGTAAATGCCGGGCGATGTTCGACCAGCGTGCGCCTTCATCGCGCCCCAGCCACAGCTCGCCGCTGGTGGTGCCAAGGTACAGCGCCGCGGTGCTTTGCGTGTCAACGGTCATCGCCTGGCGTTTCAGCGTCCACCAAGCCTGGGCTTCGGGCAGGCCTTGATCCAGCCGCTGCCAGGTGCGCCCGGCATTGCGCGTGATGTACGCCGCGGGTCGCCCAGCAGGGCTGGTGCGGGGCCAGACCGTGGTGCCGTCCATGGGGAAGACCCAGGCCGTGTTCGCGTCGCGCGGGTGCACCACCATCGGGAAGCCGATGTCACCCACGCGCTTGGGCATCTTGCGGCCAATGCGCTGCCAGGCATCAGCGGCGGGGTTCGCTGATCGGTCGAGCCGGTAGATGCCGCAGTGGTTTTGCTGGTACAGCCGGTCTGGAGCGCTGGGGCACAGCCGCACGCAATGCGGGTCGTGAAAGCTCACGCTGGCCACATCGAAACCTTCCACCACTTCCAGGCCTTGAATCAACGGGGCCCAGCTTTTGCCCGCGTCACGCGACTCGTGAACGCCGCCGCCTGACATGGCGAAGTAAAGGTGCGCGGGGTCACGCGGGTCAATGATGATCGAGTGCAGCTTCGGGCCATCCGGCGTGCCGTCTTGCACCGAGCCCATCCATTCGCGAAACTGCGCGTCGTCATTCACCCCCGGCAGCGGCGCCCAGCTCACGCCGCCATCGGCCGAGCGAAACAAGCCCTGCGGCGAGGTGCCGGCATACCAGGTGTCGCGCTCGCTGGCATGCCCGGGGGTGAGCCAGAAGGTGTGGTCTACCGAGCGGCCGGGCGGGCCGCCGGCCGGGTTGGCCGGGTTGGCCAGGTTCGCAAAGGCCGGCGGCTGCGCCGCTTCCTTCCAGGTGCGGCCAAGGTTGGTGGAACGAAAAATGGTGGGCCCCAGATGGCCGGTCTTGGCCGCTGCCAGCAGGGTGCGGCCATCGCGCGGATCAAGCTGAACGTGGCTGATGCTGTGGCCCAGGAAGTGCGGTCCGTCAGCCCGCCAAACCTTGCGCCGGGCATCGCCATGAAATAGCCAGGCGCCTTTGCGCGTGGCCACGAGGACGACGATGCGCTGCGTTGCGGCCGATGCGCCGCGCTTGGGCGTCTTGCTGCTCGGGCGGGTGGACGCTGCCGTTTTGCTCATTGCGGGTCTCCTGGTTGCAGGGGGGGTGCGCGCGGGCGAGCAGCAGCTCGTGGTCGCGCGCATTGCGGGTGCGATCGGCGGCGCGCCGCCACAAGGTGCGCGCATCAAGACGAGGTCAATGACTTCGAGCACGCCCGCGAAGCTTCAGAACATGACTTACCCCTTTGGTGGCGTGCTGCTCATGTGAACCAATTCCCAGATGTGGCCATCCAGGTCTTCAAAGCCATGGGCGTACATGAAGCCATGATCCAGCGGCTGGCGCGGCACGCTGGCGCCGGCAGCAACGGCTTTGGCCACCAGCGCGTCCACCTCGGCGCGGCTGTCGCAACTCAAGCAGATCAACACCTCGGTACTTTGATGCGCGTTGGCCAGCGGCTTGTCAGTGAAGGTCTTGAAGAAATCATGTACCAGCAGCATCGCGTACAGGTTCTCGCCCAGCATCAGCGCGGCGCCTTGCTCGTTGCTGAAGTCGGGGTTGAATGAATAGCCCAGCGCAGTGAAGAAGGCGCGCGACTTGGCCATGTCGGTGATGGGCAGGTTGACGTAGATTTGGCTGTGCATGGTTTGCTCCAACGGGTTCAGGGTTTCTCGGCCAGAGCCTTCAAGTTAGTCAGGCCGGCATCGAATTCCTTGCCCACCGTTTTGTCCATGTCAATGAACACGGTCATCAAACGGTTCAGGTAAGGCATGGGGCCGTACAACGCCCAGGTGATGGTGGCGCTTTTTCGCCTTGGGCTTGCACGGTGAATTTAACCAGGTTGTGGGCCTGTGTTGGGCTTGAAGGCGGCATAGGCCAACAGCGCGGAGATGGCGGCGGCAACGATGAGCAAAATGGTCTTGAGCATGAAAACGCCTCAGGTGCGGTTGGGCACAAAGTCTTCGGCTTCAAACAGTTGCCGCACTTCGATAGCGCAGGCACTGCCGTGCAGCGTCGGGTTCGGGTAGCGGCGCGACCAGTCGATCGCCTCGTCGCGCGAGCGCACTTGAATCAACGTGTAGCCTGCAATCAGTTCTTTCGTTTCGGTGAAGGGGCCGTCAACGACTTGCCGTGCGCCGCCACTGCCAATGTGCACCCGCCAACCGTGCGGCGAGCCTTTGAGCCCCGCGCCGTCGAGCAACACGCCGGCGCGCGCCAACTCTTCGTGGAAGGCGCCCATCTCGGCAAGCAGCGACGGTGGTGGCATCACACCGGCTTCGCTCTCAGCGGTGGCCTTGACGATGATCATGAAGCGCATGGTGTGGCTCTCCTGGTTCGTTAGTCATGAGTCGCGCCAGATCCGGCATCGTGGTGAAGTGCGCCGTGGCCACGGTGCATCGTGTTCAGTCACTGCTGCCGTCGTGCACGAAGTCGCCGAAGGTCAGCCGTGCGCCAGGGGACGATCCGGGTAGTCCTGGCGGCTTCGAAATCATGCCGATTTCAAGCAACGTTCAAGCGGGTTCCAGCGCGCCTGCCCCGCACGGCGGGCGGTCAGGGACCATCGCCTTGAATCCGCCGTACGTTCTCGCGCAACGTGGGCAAGTCCTGCTCGACCATGGCCCAAACGGCATCCAAATCGACCTTGAAGTAGCCATGGATCAAGCGGTCCCGCGCACCGGCGATCTGCCGCCACGGCACACCGCTCTCGCCCGCGGTCAGCGCTGCGCTCAGGTTCTTCACCGCCTCCCCGATGATTTCGAGTTGGCGCACGACGGCGCTTTGCGTCTTGCGGTCAGCCATGAAACTCTCGCGGCCCGCAGCAACGAAGCTCTCGACGTCTGCGATGGCTTCGACGATGTGTGCCAGGAACAGGCTGTCGCGCTCGTTCACAGCGGTTGCGCCTCAGCCAGGATGCGCTCCTTCAGGGCTGGGTGCAGTTCCCGCTCGGTGCAAAGATCCACCTTCACGCCCAGCGCGTCCTCGATGTCGAACTGCAGGCCCACGAGGTGCAACAGCGATGTGCCCGCGGCCAGATCGACGAGAAGGTCGAGGTCGCTGCCCTCGTGATCGAGCCCCCTGGCCACCGACCCGAATACGCGCGCGTTGCTCGCCCCACGTGCGGCGAGCAGAGCGCGGATTCGATCGCGTTGCGAGGCCAGGGCTTGGGACGGGCGCATGGCTGATTTTCGCAGGTTGGCGACAACGCCGGGCGATTTCAAACTCATGCACCTCGATTTCAAGCAGCTTTCAAGCAGCCTTCAAGCCTTTCGGTCCGGGCTCTTCCAGCGCCATCATGAGCGTGGGCACGGCGCAGGTGGCCGGCGTGGGCCATATCGTGGCCACCTCGCCGGCGACCCGAGACCACAGCGTGCACCCCGGCATCCTTTACGCCATGAAGCTGTGCGGCGCGCACACCGTGGACGAGGTCATGCGCCTGGTGCCCGGCGTCATCAAAGCGCTGCCCGAGCTGGCGCGCAACGCCGCCACCGCCGCCTGGCGCGACTACGCAGAAGTGGTGCTGTGCGACACGCGCGAGGAAATCGTGACCGTCAGCGACCGTTATGCCAGCGAACACCTGCAAGTGATGGCGGCCGACCTCGACTGGTGGCTGGGCAAGCTGCGCAACTACGGCTCGCTCTTCCTGGGCGAAGAAACCACCGTGGCCTACGGCGACAAATGCAGCGGCCCCAACCACATCCTGCCGACCAAGGGCGCAGCGCGCTACAGCGGCGGCCTGAGCGTGGGCAAGTTCATCAAGACGGTGACCTGGCAGCGGCTGACGCGCGACGCTTCGCGCACGGTGGGCCAGGTGGCCGCGCGCATCTCGCGCCTGGAAGGCATGGAAGGCCACGCCCGCACGGGTGACGTGCGCCTGCACAAGTACTACCCGCAGGAACATTTTGATCTGGGCGAACTCGACGGCCACTGGGGGCATTGAGATGGCGGCCGAACTCGACCTGACGCAGCAAGAGCCCATTCCGCCGGCCGGCGTGCAGGCCGCGCTGGCGCTGATGGCCAGCGGCAAGCTGCACCGCTACGGCGAAGTGGGTGGCAAGCCCAGTGAAGCCTCGGCGCTGGAGGCCGAGTTTGCGGCCGAACTCGGCACGCGCTATTGCGTGGCCATGAACTCCTGTGGCTCGACCCTGTTCGTCGCACTCAAGGCCTGCGACGTGATGCCGGGCGACGCCGTGCTGACCAACTGCTTCACGCTGGCACCGGTGCCTGGCGCCATCGCGCACGCCGGCGCGCGGCCGGTGCTGGTGGACGTGACCGACGACTTCACCATCGACCTGGAAGACCTCGAACGCAAGGCCGCCAGCAGTGGCGCCAAGACGCTGCTGCTGAGCCACATGCGTGGCCACATCTGCGACATGCACGCCTTGATGGCCCTATGCCGCCGCCACGGCGTGCAACTGATCGAAGACTGCGCCCACACCATGGGCGCGGCCTGGCCTGGCCAGGCCACCGGCACCTGGGGCCGCGCGGCGTGCGCGATGCGCTGGCGCAGTGCTGAAGGAAGGCGATGCCTTCATCGCCATGTTCGACCTGCTGATCCACGGCGGCGAAGTCATCGACGGCAGCGGCAGCGATGCTTTCGTGGCCGATGTTGGCATCGTTGCCGACCGCATCGTGACTGTGGGCCCCTTGCCTGGCGCGGTGGCGGCGCGGCGGATCGATGCCACCGGCCTGACCGTTGCCCCCGGCTTCATCGACATCCATACCCATTCCGACTTCACGCTGCTGGTGGATGGCCGCGCCGACAGCCAGGTCTGCCAAGGCGTGACCACCGAGGTCATCGGCCAGTGCGGCTTCAGCGCCGCGCCGATGGGCGAACGGGCCGACGCCAGCCACCTGATCGGCCACCTGGAGGCTGGCGTGGCGCTCGACTGGCGCAGCTTCGGCGACTATCTCGAGCGCTTGCAGCAAGCCCGGCCGGCGGTCAACGTGGCCGCCTTCGTCGGCCATGGCGCGCTGCGCCGCGCGGCGGCCGATGGCAGTGTCCAGGCCATGCAGACACTTGCCGAACAGGCCTTTGACGAAGGCGCCTTCGGGCTGTCCACCGGGCTCGAATACTGGCCCGGCAGCGAAGCGTCGGAGCATGAGATCGAGGTGTTGGCGGCGGTGGCGGCGCGGCGCGGCGGGCTCTACGCCACCCACGTGCGCAACCGCGACATTGATTGCGAGTTGGGCTTTGCCGAAGCGCTGCGCACCGCACGCCGCGCCGGCGCGCGGCTGCAGATCTCGCACATCCAACCCAAGTTCGGCGCACCGCCCCACGCGATGGCCGATGCGCTGGCCAGGCTCGACAAGGCGCGCGCTGGCGGCGTGGACGTGGCCTTCGACGTGATCCCCCACGACTGGAGCCACACGGTGGTGGTCTCGATGCTGCCGGCCTGGGCGCGCGAGGGTGGCCGCGAACGCACGCTGGCGCGGCTGCGCGAGCCGGCGCAGCGCGAGCGCATGAAACACAACCCGCGCCCGATCTGGCGGCTGGTGACCGAGCGGCGCTGGGCGCGCATCGTGCTGCTGCGTTCGATGGTCAACGCTGAACTGGTGGGGTTGGACTTCGAGGCGATCGGCAGCCTGCGCGGCATCGACCCGCATGACGCGGCATTCAACCTGCTGCTCGAAGAAGGCACTGGCCTCGAACAACTGATGTGGACTTCGCGCAACTTCGAAGACGCCGATGTCTGCCTGTGCCTGCAGCAGGCGCAGTGCAGCGTGATGTCAGACACGCTGGCGGTGTCGCGCCGCGGGCCGCTGCAAGACACCATCGGCTCGCTCAGCGGCTACGGCTGGACAGCGCGGCTGATCGGCCACTACGCGCGCGATCGAGCGGTGCTGACGCTGGCACAAGCCGTTCACCGCATCACCGGCCGGCCGGCGCAGCGCCTGGGCCTGGCACAACGCGGGCTGCTGCGCGCGGGCGGCTTCGCCGACATCGTCGTGCTCGATCCAACAAAGGTGCAAGACCACGCCAGCATCGCGCAGCCGGCCGTGCATCCAGGCGGGTTCGTGCATGTGCTGGTGAACGGCCAAGCCGTGGTGAGCGACGGGCTGCGCAACGACGAACGGCCAGGGCGGGTGTTGCGCCGCGGCGCGTAGGCGGCAACCGCTGGCAAGCGGTGGCGCACGCCGGGAAAGAGCTGCCGCTTGCCCGCACGCACTAAACCTTTGTTGCGTGCTCGGCCGCCAGCGCATGCATGGCCGCTTTCACGATGCTCGCCGCATCCACATTGAAGAAACGCCGCAAGGCCGCGCGCGTGTCGCTTCGGCCGAAGCCGTCGGTGCCCAGCGTCAAGTAGCGGCGGCCCGCGGGCACGAAGGCGCGGATGCTTTCGGGTACGGCGCGCACGTAGTCGGTGGCGGCAATCACCGGGCCGCTGCACTGCGCCAATTGCTGCGCGACAAACGGCGTGCCGGCAGCGGCATCGCCTTGCAGCGCGCGCTGCTCACAGGCCAGGCCATCGCGCGCCAGTTCGCTCCAACTGGTGACGCTGAGCACGTCACAGCCAATGCCCTGTGCAGATAAAAGTTTGGCGGCCTTGAGCACTTCGGTGAGGATGGCGCCTGAGCCGAGCAGGGTGACCTGCTGCGCCGCGCCGCTCTGGCCGCCTTGGCCATTCGTTGCTGCCGCAAAGCTGCCAAATTTGTAGCAGCCGCGAATCACGTCAGCTTCCACGCCCGCCGGCAAATCGGGCTGGGCGTAGTTCTCATTCATCAGCGTGACGTAGTAGAAAACGTCTTGCTGTTCCACCAGCATCTCGCGCATGCCGTGGTCGATGATGACGGCCATTTCACCAGCAAACGCCGGGTCGTAGGCCTTGCAGTTGGGTATGGTCGCGGCCACCAGGTGGCTGCTGCCGTCCTGGTGTTGCAGGCCCTCGCCGCCCAAGGTGGTGCGGCCCGACGTGGCGCCTAACAAGAAGCCGCGCGCGCGCTGGTCGGCCGCGGCCCAGATGGCATCGCCCACGCGCTGGAAGCCGAACATCGAGTAGTAGATGTAGAACGGCAGCATGGGCACGCCGTGCACGCTGTAGCTGGTGGCCGCGGCCGTCCAGCTTGCAATGGCGCCGGCCTCGCTGATGCCTTCTTCGAGGATCTGCCCATCCAGCGCTTCGCGGTAGGGCAGCACCGAGCCAATGTCTTCGGGCTCATAGCGCTGGCCCACGCTGGAATAGATGCCCACCTGCTTGAACAGGTTGGCCATGCCGAAGGTGCGCGCTTCATCGGCCACGATGGGCACGATGTGCGCGCCGAGCTGCTTGTCCTTCAACAAGTTGCCCAGCAGGCGCACAAAGGCCATGGTGGTGGACATCTCCTTGCCCGCCGCGGCCAATGCGAACTGCGCATAGGAGGCCAAGGCCGGCACCGGCAGCA
>JAYUQE010000249.1:0-11682 GCA_043756905.1 Burkholderiales bacterium
GCGAGCTGCGGGCCCAGGTGCTTGACCACCACTTCCTGGTTGCCCAGCACCTCGTCCACATGCAAGGCGATGCGCTGCGAGGCGCTGCGGATCACCAGCACCGGCTGCGTCTTGGCGCTGGACTCGCCGCGCGTGCGGTCGAGCAGCAAGGCACCGAGCCAGAAGAACGGCAGCGGCTGGCCGGCGTGCGTATAACTGCCGTTTGCATAGGCCTGGTTGACCTGTTCGGCCGGCGTGCGCAGCACCACTTCCACCAGCGTGGACGGCACGGCCACCGTGAGCGCGCCGCAGCGCAGCATCACCACCTGCGTCACCGCCGTGGTCAGCGGCAGCACCAGGCGAAAACTCGAACCCTGGCCGGGTGCGCTGGCGGTTTCGATGCGCCCGCCCACGGCGCTCACCTCAGCCCGCACCACGTCCATGCCCACGCCGCGGCCGGCCAGCTCGCTCAGGTTGCTGGCGGTGCTGAAGCCGGGAGTGAAGATCAGGTTGACCAGGCTGGCGGCGTCAAGTTCTTGCGCCGCAGTGATGAGGCCCAGCTCAATGCCGCGTTGGCGGATGCGTGACAAATCCAGCCCGGCGCCGTCGTCGCGGAACTCGACATCGACTTCGTTGCCTTCATGGCGCACGGTGACGGTAATCGTGCCCGCCGCCGGCTTGCCCGCGCCCTGGCGCGCGGCGGGGTCTTCGATGCCATGCGCCACGGCGTTGCGCAGCAGGTGCTCGAACGGCGCGGTCATGCGATCGAGGATGCCGCGGTCGACTTCGATCGCGCCACCCACGATGTCCAGCCGCACCTGCTTGCCGCTGTCTTTGGCGGCCTGGCGCACCACGCGGTAGAAACGGTCGGCCAGGCCTTCGAATTCGACCATGCGCGTGCGCAGCAGGTCGTCTTGCAGTTCGCGCGTCAACCGGGCCTGCGCGGCCAGTTCGTCTTCGGTGGCTTGCAGGCTGCGGTCCAGCCCGCGCTGCACGGTGGCCACGTCGTTGACGGCCTCGGCCATCATGCGGGTCAATTCCTGCAGGCGCGTGAAGCGGTCCATCTCCAGCGGGTCGAACCCCTGCGCGGCGGCCTTGGCGGCTTCCAGGCGCGAGGCAATCTGCGTTTCGGCCTGCACCTCCACGTCGCGCAACTGCTTGCGCAGGCGCACCAGGTTTTCACTCAGGTCGCCGAGTGAAGCGTGCATGGCCCGGGCATGGCCATCGAGCCGTGAGCGGGTGATGCTCACTTCGCCCGCCTGGTTGACCAGGCGGTCCAGCAGGCTGGCCCGCACGCGCACCGCCGCCACGGCGCCGGCCGCGCGTTCGGGCAAGGCCACGGGTAGCGCCGCTTGGGCGCCGGCAAAGCGCGCCCAGTCGATGCCCGCCGCAGGCGCAGTGGGCGCAGGCACCGTGGGCTCGGGCCGCGCCGCTGCCGGCACGGGCGCGCTGGGCACGGCGCCCGGCATGGGCACGGGCGGCATCGGCGCCAAATGCACCGGCAACGCGGCGGCCGGCGCTGCCGCTGGCAACCCGGGCGGCGCCAGGGCATCGGGCACCGCCGGGCCGCTGCGCAGGCCTTCGAAAGCGCTGGCCAAAGCATCAACGCGCGCGGCCAGGCGTTCAACATCAGGGCCCTGGGTGTCGCCGCGGGCGAGCGCGTGTTCGACCGCCGTCTCAAGCCGATGCGCGATTTCGCCCAGGCGCATGGCGCCAGCCGAGCGCGCGCTGCCCTTGAACGTGTGCAAGGTGCGCATCGCCGCCTTGGCGCCGCGCTCGGCACCGGGCTCGCGGGCCCAGTCGCGCACCTGGTTGTGCAACTGGGCGATCAGTTCCTCGCCCTCTTCCATGAAGATGGGGTATAGCTCTTCATCAACGGCGTCTTGCGCGTCAATGTCGTCTTCATCGTCAAAAGCGTCTGCCGCGGCGGCCAGCGGCGCCTGGGCCGGTTGTGGCAGTTCGTCGGCAAACGCCAGGCCACTCAAACCCGCCAGGCCCACCAAGGCCGCGGCCACGGGCAAGGCCGGCACCGCTTGCGGCTCGGGCGGGGTTGGCGCGGCCGGCACATCGAACGGCTCGGGCGTGGCCGGCAGTGGCGGCTCAGCCAGCACGGGCACGGCTGCAAGCTGCTCGGCGGCGGGTTGCGGATTCAGTTCCGGTTCCAGTTCTGGCACTGGCTCGGGCACAAGTTCCAGCGCGGGCTGCGGCTGCGGCTCTGGTTCCGCTGCCAACGCTGGCTCGGGCAACCATTGAGTGGGCAGCGCTGGCGCCGGCGCGGCGGCCTTGGTGTCGTCTTCCGCCTCGGCGCGCAGTGCTTGCTCGCCCAGTTCGGCCACGCGCCGCGAACATTCCTGTTCATGCGCCGCCAGTTGCGCCAGCAGGGGCGCCGGCGCATCTTTCAGGAAACCCGCTGCAAACTGGTGCAACAGGCGGCGCATCTCGTCTGCGGTGTCGACGAACAGGGCGGCGTCTTGCGCGCTGGCCTGCCCCGCGCGCTGCGAGGCCAGCAGCGAATGCTCCAGGGCGCGGGCCAGCCCCGACAGCTCGCTGTAGCCCACCGTGGCCGAGGCGCCGGCCAGCGAATGCGCCAGTGCCACGGGCGTGTCAGCCACGGGTGCGTGGTGCTGCATGCTGAATTCAGCCAACTCGGTGCACAGCCGGCGCGAGAGTTCATCGGCCTCGTTGAGGTAGATGTTGAACAGGGGAATGCTGATGCGCAGCGGGCCGATGACCTTGATGTTCTCGGCCGGCGCAGGCGGCTCAATCTCGGGCACGGGCTCGGGCTCATGCACCGGCTCAGCCGCGGTCTGCGGCAGCGGCGCGGGCACCTCGGCCAGCAGCACCGCAATGGCCGCAACGGCCGTAACCGGCGCGCCCTGCTCAGGCTCGGCAAGCAGCGCCGCTTCAGGCAGCGGCTCGGTGGCGGCTGGGCTGGCTGCGGCGGTCGGGGCTTGCGCCACAGGCGGCAGGGCCGGCAATTCGGTGGCCACAACAGCCGGGGCGAACAGACCGGCCAGGTCGAACTCGGATTCCTGCGCTTCGGCCACGGGCAACAGGTCGGCCTGGGGCGGCTCGGCCACGGCGGGCTCGCTGGCTGCAATGACGCTCGAGCTCGGCGTGGCCGGCGTAACGGTTGAAACTTCGGTGGCAACCTCGGTGGCAACTTCGGCGGCAACCTCGGCGGGCACCTCGGCGGGCACCACCACCGCAGCCACCGGCGCCAGCGCTGCCGCCAGGGCAGCGGCCTGGCCGAATGGCAGCAAGCGGCCTTCCTGGCGAAGGGTGTCGGCCACCTGCACCAGTTGCGCACTGTTGTGACCTTCGTCGCGGTGGCCGGCCAAGGCCTGGACCCAGCCGTCGAAGTGGTCGAGCGCCTGCTGCGTGAAGTGGCGCAACTCGGGGCTGATCGCCTGGTTGCCGGCCAGTTGCGCGTTGTACAACTGCTCGCAGGCCCAGGCGGCCTCGCCGAAGTCGCCCAGCCCGACCATGCGCGAGCTGCCTTTGAGGGTATGGAAGGCGCGGCGCACCGAGGTCAGTTCGACCAGGTCATCGGGCGCATCGAGCAGCCGGCGCAACGATTCATTCGCGTCGTACACCACTTCCTGCGCTTCTTCGATGAAGACCTCGCGCATCTCGTCGTCAACGTCGTCGGCCGCGGGCAGCGGCGAAAGGGCTGCCGCGCTGTCGCCCAGCTCTTGCAGCGGCGCCAGGCTGGAGGCATAGGTTGACTCAGCGAAGTCGTTGATCACCTGCGCCAATTCGGCGCGAACGGTGCGGCGCTCGTCTTCGTCGTGCGCATGGTCCAGCGCGGCGCGCACCGTGTCCATGGTCTGCGCCAGTTCGGGTTGATCGGACAGCAGCGCATGTTGCGACAGGCGTTCCAGGTCGCGCGTCACCACTTCGATCGGCACGTCGTCGCGCACCGCCTCGGCGGCCAATTCCTGGGCGCGGCCCATCAAGCGCGGGTCGATGACAGCGCCCGACTGCGTGGGTGCCTCCAGCGGCGTAAAGGCCGATGGCCGCTCGCCCTGGCCCGTCACGGTGCGCAGGCTGCCGCGTTCAGCGTCGAAGCGAAACAGCGTCTTGGCCAGGTGCGGCTGCACGCTGAGCATGTCGATCATGAAGCTCAGCGCACCCAGGTTGTCGGCCAGGCGGTCAAACGCGCCGGCCTCGCTGGGGCGTTGCGGGTCGTAGGTGGTGGCGGCCAGGGCGTCGACGTCGGCGACCATGCAGGACACGGCCTGCGAGGCTTGATCCATGTTGAGCACCGACAGCACACCGCGCATGGCACGCAACTGGCCGGGCACCGGGACCAACAGGTCGCGCTCGGCCGGCTTGCGGAAGTACTGGTCGATCTGCTTCTCGACCTCAGACAAGGACGAGCGCAATTCCTGCACCACGCTGCCCATGGTCTGGTGGTCGCTGACGCGGCGGTACAGCTCCTCGATCCAGGGCTCCAGCGGCTGCGTGGCGCGGCCGGCACGCGCGGCGTCGATGCGCAGTGCCAACCGCTGCACCCGCGCCGGCAGGTCGGGGTGGTCGAACTCAGCGTCTTCCAGCGCGGCGTCAAGGTACAGCATGCTGGTGGCCACTTCCATGGCCAACGCCGGGGCGGGTATCACAGCCTGATGCACGACATGCACGGCACTGGCTTGCAGCGCTGCGGCCAGGGGCTCGCCACCGGGCACCAGACGGCGCAATGAATCACTGACCAGGCTGAATTGTTCGACCAGGCCGCCCAGGCGGCGCAGCTCACCGGCCGCCACCGCGGCCCACACGTCTTTGGCCGCGGCCACGCGCTTGCGGCCCTGCGCCAGCCAGGCCGGGTCGTAGCGGCCCAGGCGCGGCGTTTCGTAGTCGACCACGGCCGTACTGTCGAGCTCATAACAGGCGCGCACAGCGGCCCAGCGTGGCGCACTGGCCGCGGTTTGCGGCAGTTGCGCGTGGGCGCAGAAGAACAGCAGATCCTTGGCCAGGCGCTCGGAGACATCGTCCTGACCTTTTTGCGCCAGGCGCAATTGCATCAACAGGCGCGAGGCGATGCGCTTGGCGTACAGGTCGGCTTGCAGGATGCCCATGCCCTGGGCCTGAAAGAAGGCCGCGGCCAGCTTCCACGAGTTGGCCATGTGGCCGCGCGCGCTGCCGCCCAGGCCGGCGCACAGGTCGCTCATGGCGGCCATGACGCTGCGGCTGGGTTCGCGCAGCATGGACAGCATCAGCGTTTCCATTTCGCTGCGCGCGCGTTCGTCGGCGCTGCGCGCTGGCGCCGTGGGGTCAGCCGGCAGTTCGCGCCAGTGCCATTCCCATTGCCACAGGTCAGCCGGGTGTATGCGTTCGGCGCCGGCCAATTCCTGCACGGCGCGGTATTGCGGGAACAGCACCAGGGCCGACAGGGCCTTGCGTGCCAGCAAGTGGTTCAGGTATTCGAGCAGCGCAAACGAGGCCTGCTCCACCGTGGCCACGGCCTGTGCATTCAGCAGTTTGGGCCGCTGCTGCAAGCGCGCCACGGCGGCTTCGCTGGCGCGCAGCAACTGCGCCGCGGCGGGCAGGCGCACCAGCTCGAGTGCGCCCACGCCTTGATGCATCTGGGCCCGGGCGCCACGCAGCACGGCCGGGTCGACCGCGTCGGTGTCGGACGCGCCGATCGCTTCGGCTTCCTTGACGTGCCGGCGCATCGCCTTGTGCGCCACGTCCAGCGTGCGGCGCAGCTCGTCGGCCACCCAGGCCAGGGCGCTGAGGTCGGTGGTGGTGGCGGTGGGGTCTACGACAGGCATGGCGAGTATTCGCGGCTGGTTGCGGCGGGTTGCGGCGGGTTGCGGCGGGGCTGGCGCGGGGCGCTCAGTTGACCTTGAATCGGGCAACCGACTGCTTCAGTTCCTCGGCCGTGCGCGACAGTTCACGCACCATCTGCGCGGTCGAGCGCGTGCCTTCACCGGTTTGCTCGGTGACGGCGAAGATGTGCTGGATGTTGGCCGCCACCACGTTGGCCGATTCGGCTTCGCTGCGGGCCTGGTTCGAGATCTGCCCGATCAGCTCGGACAGTTGGCGCGTCACCCGGTCGATGTTGCCCAGCGCGCCGCCGGCGGCGTCACTCAACTTGGTGCCCTGCACCACGCCCTGGGTCGAGCGCTCCATGGCGGCCACCGCGTCTTGCGTATCGGTTTGAATCGTGCGCACCAGGGCGGCGATCTGCCGCGTTGCATCGCCCGAACGTTCAGCCAGGCGCTGCACTTCTTCGGCCACCACCGAAAAGCCGCGCCCGGCCTCGCCGGCCGACGCGGCCTGGATGGCGGCGTTGAGGGCCAGCACGTTGGTCTGCTCGGTGATGTCGGAGATGAGTTCGGTGATCTCGCCGATTTCTTGCGAGCTTTCGCCCAAGCGCTTGATGCGCTTGGAGGTGTCTTGAATCTGGTCGCGGATGGTGTTCATGCCGTCGATGGTGTTTTGCACCGCACCCAAGCCCGACTGCGCGGCGGCCAGCGACTGTTGCGCCACCTGCGCGGTTTGCTGCGCCTGCGCCGACACATCGTTGATGCGCCCGGCCATTTGCAACACTGATTCGCCGGTGTCGCGGATTTCGCGCAACTGCTCGGTGGACGCGGCCAGCAGTTCGGTGGAGGTCTGCTCCACTTGCGCCGTGGTATCGGCCACGCGCGAGGCGGTGTTCTGCACCACCGCGACCAGGCTGCGCAGCTCTTCCACCGTGTAGTTCACCGAGTCGGCAATCGCGCCGGTGATGTCTTCGGTCACCGTGGCCTGTTGCGTCAGGTCGCCTTCGGCCACCGCTTGCAGCTCGTTCATGAGCCGCAGAATAGCCGCCTGGTTGGCGTCGTTCACGCGCTTGGCTTCTTGTTCCTGGCGCTCGGCCTCGAGCCGCTGGTCTTCGGCGGAAACAGCACGCGCGCTTTGGTCACTGACGAACAGGCGCAGCAGGCCCAGGCCGCCTGCGGCCAAGGCGGCGCTGGACAGCAGCAGCAGGATCAAATGCCATGCGCCAAAGCCACCGGAAGCGGCGAGCTGCTTCTGCACCGCATCAAGCCCGCCGCGCAGGGCCTCGCTGTCGCCCAGGATGGTGGCCTGCGCATCGCGCGCCGCCACCAGGCCTTGCAGGTTGCCCAGGATGCCGGCAGCCTGGGTGCGGGTGTCCTGGTACTGGCGCAGCAAGGTGTTCAAGCGCTCCTTGATCTGCGGGTCGCGCGTGCCGGGCAGGCGCATCTCGGCATTGCCCTGGCTCACGCCTTCGGCCAGGTCTTTGAAGGTGTTCAGGTCCTTGCCGAGCAGGAACACGGCCTCGGGGCTGACGCCGTCAATGGTGAGGAACTCGTTGGCACTCTTGCCGATGCGCTGGGTGAGCATCACCAGATGGCCCACCGCCGAGATCTCGGTGGGCGTGGCGTCTTGCTGCAGCTTCAAGGCAGAGATCGTCTCGGCCGTTTCCAGCATGTCGGAGGACTGCCGGCTGATGGTGCGCAGGGCCTGGCCGATTTGCGTCAGGCTCTTTTGCTGCTGCAGCACGACGCCGGCGCTTTTTTCCGCGCGCTCCACCAGGGGCAGCACCGGTGCCAGCAGTTCCTGCGTCGCCGCCGACACCGCTGCGACCTCGCTGTTACCGTTGCTCAACCCGCCCACGCTGCGCGCCAGCACCTCGGCGGCGTCTTTCATTTCGGCAAACGCCGCGGCATTGCCCAGGCTGGCTTGGTTGACGGCCTTGGCCAGCCGCTGCGACTGCATCAAGGCCTGCCCCGCCGCGCTGGTTTGTGCCGCGCCGCGGCTGGCCGAATTCAAGGCCAGCACCGCGGCCAGCAGCAGGCCCAGCACGCCGGCCACCACCAGGCCGAGCAAGGCGCGCTGCTGGCTGGGCACTGGCAGGTGGCCGATGAAAGGCAGGCCCGTCGCGGCCGCAGCCGCGGCCGCCGGCTCCGCGCCCTGGATGCGGGTTTCGCTGAAGTCACCCGCCAGCTCGGACGGCGCGGCCTCTGAAATGATCGACGATTCATTCACCATGCTGTTCATCTGCATGGTGTGCATGGCGTTCATGTCCAGCGTGACGGCGTTTTGCGCCGCGGCCCGCGAGTCCAGGCTGGTGTCCAGGTGCGTGCCACCGCCCGGTTGATTGCCGAACTCGGATTCGGGCGCGATGCCGCGCGAACGCCGGGACCCGGCCTTGCTCTTGAGTATGTCGATGAAGCTCATGTCTTCCTCATTGCAGGTTGCTTGCCGTGCCGCGCAGGGCCGTGTCGCATCAGGCCGGAATGGCCAGGAAGTGTGGGTGGCCCGCCAGGCCCGCCAGTTCGAGTTCCTGCCATTCGCGGCCGGCGTCGTCGTGCCAGGTGGCAGCGGCGAAAGCGGGGCGAGCGCCCGGCTGCGCCGCCTGCCGCGTGAGTTGTTGCTCGTTGCGCAAACCGGCCATGCGGTCGACCAGCAGCGCGCAATTCACACCCAGCGTCGGCGCCAGGGCCAGAACGCGGGCCTGTTCGTGGTGGCTGTCGCGTTCGGCCGGGGCGCTGCGCAGCCCCAGGAAGGCCGCCAGATCGACCACCCCATACAACGAACCGCGCAGGTTGGCCACGCCGGCAAACCAGGGCTGGGTGTGGGGCACAGTCAGCACCGCACCGACCGGGAAGATTTCGCCCGCCTGCTGCAGCGGCAGCAGCAGGCCATGGCCCGCGCATTCGACCGCCAGCCAGGCCAGGCCAGGTGCCTCGTCGCGAGCGGCCTGCATGCGCTGGGCCAGGCGGGTTTGCAGTTCGCGCAGGGCTTCGCGGTTGGCCATTGAGCAGTTTGCAGCTGGAAGGAGTGGTTAACCCAGGGCTTTGATCTTGGCGATCAGGTCGTCGCCATTGACCGGCTTGACGACATAGTCGCGCGCACCTTGGCGCATGCCCCAGACGCGGTCGGTCTCCTGATTCTTGCTGGTGCACATGATCACCGGCACTTGCGCAAAGCGCGGATCGCGTGTGATCTTGCGCGTGAGTTGGAAGCCGTTCTGACCCGGCATGACCACGTCCATCAGGATCAGATCAGGCGTTTCTTCATCCAGCCGCTGCAGCGCTTCTTCACCGTTTTCGGCCGTGCGCACGCTGTAGCCGTGCCGGCCCAGCACGTCGGACAAGTGGTGCAGCTCGGTCTTCGAATCATCGACCAACAAGATTTTCAGGATGGACATGGTGGAGTTCCTGGACAGGCACGCGGTTCAAGGCGCCGGCGAACTGGCGGCCACCGGGCGGAATTGTTCAACCGCGCGCAGCAGCTGCTCTTTGGTGAAAGGCTTGGTCAGATAGTCTTCTGCACCGACCATGCGCCCGCGCGCTTTGTCGAACAGGCCGTCCTTGGACGACAGCATGATCACCGGCACATGCGCGAACCGCGGGTTGCGCTTGATGATGGCGCAGGTTTGATAGCCATCGAGCCGCGGCATGAGGATGTCGCAAAACACGAGTTGCGGCACATGGTCGTTGACCTTGGCCAGAGCGTCGAAGCCGTCTTCGGCCAGCACCACTTCGTGGCCGCCTTGGCGAAGGAAAATTTCGGCGCTGCGCCGGATGGTGTTGCTGTCGTCGATGACCAGAACCTTGACAACGGCCGCAGGGGCCCCGGGCGTGCTGCTTTCCAACAAGTGCTCTCCTCAACGAACCGGCTTGGGGCCGCGTGCGGCCACAGGCTGCTCGCGCCAGCGGATCAGATCTGAACCATTTCAAAGTCCTCTTTGCGCGCGCCGCATTCAGGACAGGTCCAGTTCATCGGGACATCGGCCCAGGCCGTGCCTTTGGCGATGCCATGCTCCGGACTGCCCTCGCTTTCGTCATAGATCCAACCACAAATCAGGCACATCCAGGTCCGCGTTTGAGTCACGATCGGGCAGTCAAGATCACTACAATGGTCGTCGATTGTAGCCACGCGAACTTTGAGAAAAGCAACGGTTTGTGGGCACATACACAACACAGTTCAGAATCCGCTAGAGGTACGTGACGGGCCTGTAGTTCGCGCCGACCGGGCCCGCCCCGGCGGGCTGAAGAAAGCATATTCCATGAGCATACCCACGGCGCCGACCCTGCCGACCCCTGACGCAGTCGACGCCCTTGCCGAGGCCACCGCACCGGCCTGCGTGATGAGCTTCAACGCCAGCGACCCCAGTGGCGCCGGTGGCATGGCCGGCGACGTGGCCACCCTGTCGGCCATGGGCGCGCATGCGCTGCCGGTGGTCACGGCCATCATCATGCGCGACACGGCCGAGGTATTCGAACAGCATGCACTCGATGCTGAGCTGGTGGCCGAACAGGCCCGCGTCATTCTTGAAGACATCACCGTTTCGGGCTGGAAGGTGGGCTTCCTGGGCACGGCCGAAACCGTCAGCGCCGTGGCCGAGGTGCTGGCTGATTACCCCGACCTGCCGCTGGTGGCTTACCTGCCGCCGCTGGCCTGGCTGGAAGAGTCGCAGGCGCAACCGTACCTCGATGCGTTTCGTGATCTCATCCTGCCGGCCACCGAAGTGCTGGTGGGCAACCACAAGACGCTGTGCGACTTTCTGCTGCCCGAATGGGACAGCGAACGCCCGGCCTCAGCGCGCGAGCTGGCGGTGGCCGCGGCCGAACATGGCACGCGCTATGTGCTGGTCACCGGCATCGTGCTCACCTCCAAAGACCACAGCCAGTTCCTCGACAACATATTGGCGTCGCCGCAAGGCGCCATGGCCGGCGAAAAGTTCGAGCTGTTCGAGACCGGCTTCGTGGGCGCCGGCGAAACGCTGTCGGCCGCGCTGGCCGCCCTGCTGGCCACCGGCGCCGAGTTGCAGGCCGCCGTGGCCGAGGCCCTGGCCTTTCTCGACCAAAGCCTGGACGCGGGGTTCCGCCCCGGCATGGGCAATGTTGTACCCGACCGATTCTTCTGGGCCCTGCCCCCGCCCGAAGACGGCGCCGAAGACGACGGCGCGGCTGTCGAGTTGCCCGAGCCCGACACCAAGGGCAAAGGGGCGCCGCGCCGTGTCCATTGAGCCCAGCCAGGATAAGAACGCTGCCCTGTTCGAACGCGCCCAGGCGGTCATCCCTGGCGGCGTGAATTCGCCGGTGCGCGCCTTCAAGGCCGTGGGTGGCACGCCGCGCTTCATCACGCGCGCGCAGGGCGCCTACATGTGGGATGCCCAGGGCCAGCGCTACATCGACTACATCGGTTCCTGGGGCCCGATGATCCTGGGCCACGGCCACCCCGCGGTGCTCGAAGCGGTGCGCCAGGCGCTGGACAAGGGCCTGAGCTACGGGGCGCCCACCGAAGCCGAGATCGATCTGGCCGAAGCCATCATCAAGCTGGTGCCCAGCGTCGAGCAACTTCGGTTGGTGAGTTCGGGCACCGAGGCCGGCATGAGTGCCATCCGCCTGGCGCGCGGCGCCACCGGCCGGGCCAAGCTCATCAAATTCGAAGGCTGCTACCACGGCCATGCCGACGCGCTGCTGGTCAAGGCCGGCTCGGGCCTCGCCACCTTCGGTCACCCGACCAGTGCCGGCGTGCCACCCGAGGTGGTTCAGCACACGCTGGTCCTCGAATACAACAACCTCGAGCAACTCGAAGCCGCCTTCGCCGCACAGGGCAGCGAGCTGGCCTGCGTGATGATCGAGCCGATCGCCGGCAACATGAACTTCGTGCGCGCCAGCGTGCCGTTCATGCAGCGCCTGCGCGAGCTGTGCACGCAGCATGGCGCGCTGCTGGTCT
>JAYUQE010000250.1:0-4081 GCA_043756905.1 Burkholderiales bacterium
GCCGCCGCGCTTGCCGCCCTTGCCAGCCGGGCGCAGGAAGGCGTCGGCGCCGATGTAGCCCACTGCAGTTTGCATCGGGTCGGGCTGGCGCGGTGAGCCGCCGCCCTGGCCCGGCGGGCCGCCCTTGCGCCCGCTGCGTTGGCCGGCGAAGGCGCGCTGCGGCTGGACGTGGCGTTTGTCGTAGGTTTGCTGCAGCGGGTTGGGGATGGGGGCCGTCTTCACCGAAATCGTCGCTCACCTGGCGCTCGGACTGCATCGCGCGCTTGTCGTAGGTTTGCTGCAGCGGGTTGGGAATCGGGCCGTCGTCGCTGATTTCGCGGCTTTGCCGGCGCGCCTGTTGAATGGCCCGTTTGTCGTAGGTCTGCTGCAAGGGGTTCGGAATCGGGCCGTCCTCGCCAGGCTCGCCACGAGGCGGGCGTTCGCCGCGGGCCCTACCCGCAGGGGCACGATCCATGGGCGGGCGTTCGAACGGCGGCGCCATCGGCGGCGTGCCTTCTTGTGGCACGCGTGGTGCGGCATCAGGGTTGCGCTCAACCCCGCCTTTGCGTCCGCGCCGGCGCTTGCGCCCACTGCGCTCGACCTCGCCGCCCGGGGCAGGCGGCGCCGCGAACGGGTCACCCGGCGCGCGTGCTTCGCGCGGCTCGCGCGGCTCGCCCGGGGGGGGGCGCGGTGGGCGCGCCAGTTGGCGCAGCGCACGCACGTCGCCTTCAGCCAGATCGACCCAAACGCCGCGGCGCAGGCCGCGCGGCAACACCACGCAACCGTAGCGAATGCGGATCAGGCGGCTCACTGCATGCCCCACGGCTTCGAACAGCTTGCGCACTTCGCGGTTGCGCCCTTCGGTGATGACCACGCGCACCCAGCGGTTGGCACCCTCGCCGCCGCCGTCTTCAATGCTCTTGAAGCCCGCCACCTGGCCGTCGATCTCGACCCCGGCGAGCAGCTTTTCGCGCGCAGCATCTTGCAGGTTGCCCAGGATGCGCACCGCATATTCGCGCTCCACGCCAAAGCGTGGGTGCATCAACTGGTTAGCCAGTTCGCCCGAATTGGTGAACAGCAGCAGCCCTTCGGTGTTGATGTCCAGCCGGCCTACCGATTGCCACTTGCCATGCGCCAGGCGCGGCAACTGGCGAAAGACGGTGGGGCGTTGCTGCGGGTCGTCATGCGTGACGACTTCGCCGGCCGGCTTGTGATAGGCCAGCACGCGCGGCGGCGGCGGCGCGATGCGCACCTTGACCGGCTTGCCGTCAATGCGCAACTGGTCGCCCCAGGAAATGCGCTGGCCGACATGCGCGGCCTGGTTGTTGACGGTGATGCGGCCTTCGGTGATGAGCTGCTCCATGTCGCGGCGCGAACCCACGCCCGCCTGCGCCAACACCTTTTGCAGCTTGGGCGCCTCGGGTTCGGGCAACAGCACGCGCTTGTGCGGAACGGCCACGGCGGGCAACGCATCGGCGGCGGGTTCGGCATCGAACTCACCGGCCAGCACCTGCGCAAACACCTCGCCTACATCCGGCATTGGCAATGCCGGCACCGGCACTTGCTCGACACCGGGCTCGCCGCTGCGCTCGCGGTCACGGCCACGGCGCCCGCGGCGGCGGTTGCGGTTGCGCTTGGTGCCGTTGGCGCTAGCCGACACCTCACCCACGACGCCTGTCTCGCCGCCTGTCTCGCCGCCTGTCGCACCACCCATCGCGCCATCGGCGGCAGCGCCGGTTTCATTGACGGCGCCTTCGCCGTGGGCCAGCGGTGCCTCGGGCGCGTGCGCCGCGCCGGTATGCAGCATGCCTTGCGGCGACGGCTGAACAGGCTGGGATGGCTGGGCTGCGGCCTCGGCCACCTCACCAGCCGGCTCAGCGGCCGCATCAACCACTGGCTTCTTGCGCGGCGCGCGGCGCTTGGGCGGCACGGGCTCGGCTGCCACGGTGTCCTGCCCGGCTGCGGCCGGGGCGTCTTGCGCTGGCACGCTCAGGTCGAGGTCGACGCTGCCGCCCTCAACCAGCGTGTCAGCGCGCTTGCGCGTGCGCCGCACTTTGGGCGGCGGTGCTGGCGTATCGGCTTGGTCAAGGCTCATGCGTTGGTTTCTGTGGCTTCGGGACGGGGTTCAAGAGGGGAGCTGACCGGTTCGTCGGCGGCGGGCTGCGCCGGGTTCTCGTCGGCCCGGGTTGATTCATCAGGCGCTGGCTCGGCGCCCTCTTCGAGCAGCGACCCTTGCTGCGGCAAGGCCTGGTCGAGCAACTGCGCATCGCCCTTGCCGCCCAGCAGCGGCAACTGCTCCAGGCTGGCCAGGCCCAGGTCGTCGAGAAAGTGCCGCGTGGTGGCGTACAGCGCCGGACGGCCAGGTGTTTCGCGGTAGCCGATAGCTTCAACCCAGCCGCGGTCTTCCAGGGTCTTGATGATCTGGGTGGTGACCGTGACGCCGCGAATGTCTTCGATGTCGCCGCGCGTCACCGGCTGGCGGTAGGCAATGATGGCCAGCGTTTCCATGGCCGCACGCGAATAGCGGGGCGGCTTTTCCGGGTGCAGCCGGTCGAGGTACTCGCGCAGCTCAGGCCGCGTTTGAAAGCGCCAGCCACCGGCCAGGGGCACCAGCTCGACGCCGCGGCCTTCCCAGTCGCGCACCAGTTCATCGAGCAGGCCGCGCAGGGTATCGGGGCTGAGCTGGTCATCGAACAGCACGCGCAGCTCCCGCATCGGTATGGGTGCGTGGGCGCAGATCAGCGCCGCTTCGAGGACACGCTTTGCATCCTGTGTATTCATGGCATGGTTCTGAACGGGGCCGCGCTAGGCGCGGCGGTGGGCGAACCTTGCAGGTCGCCACGGGAGCCATCACTGGGGTCTTCAGGCTGGCCCTGGGCCAGGCCCGGGGCTTTGCTATGGGTGTCGGGTTGCGGCCTGGCGCCCGGGCCGCGGCGCTGCGCAGTGTCTGCGTCCTTGCCTTGCTGCGGCCTGGCTGGCAGCACCTGCCGCTTAAGGCGGGCCAGGGCGCATGCAGGCGATGGCGGCAATTGTAGCGGTTAGTTCAAGCCGGGCGCACCACTCGCGTGGCCAGGTGAAATCAGGCGTCGAGCAACTGCCGTATCGACATCAACTCCGCGCGAATGGACAGGCCAGCCGGGTTGATGGACAGCGTTGAACCGGAGCGAGCCAGGGCTGCCGCTGCAGCCATCGGTTCATCACCGTACAAAACTTCGCCTTGCACAGGCGCAACATGGTCTGCCAAGCGATTGCGGGCGCCGCTGATGGTGAAGCCCTGGTCGTAGAGAAGATCGCGAATGCGGCGCACCAACAGCACTTCGTGGTGCTGGTAATAGCGCCGGTTGCCGCGCCGCTTCATCGGCTTGAGCTGGGTGAATTCCTGCTCCCAGTAGCGCAAAACATAAGGCTTCACGCCACAAAGTTCGCTCACTTCGCCGATGGTGAAGTAGCGCTTGGCGGGTATGGGCGGAAGCTCTTTTCCTATGGAAATCATGTCGTTCTGGAAGAACGTGAAGACTTTACTCGAAGTCTTCGCTGATCGCCGTTTCACCCTGCACGATGCCCTTGAGTTTGTGGCTCGCGTGAAATGTGACCACATTGCGGGCATTGATCGGGATTGACTCGCCGGTACGCGGGTTGCGGCCGGGGCGCGGTGCCTTGCGCCGGATGTTGAAGTTGCCGAATCCCGACAACTTCACTTCATCACCGGCCATCAGTGTGGCGTGGATGTTCTCAAAGAAGGCTTCAACCATGTCCTTCGACTCGCGTTTGTTCAGGCCCAGTCGCTCGAACAAGAGTTCAGCCAGGTCGGCTTTGGTCAAAGTGGGCGTTTCGATGGTCGGCAGGATGACTCGGGTGGGGGACATGGCAGCCGCTAAGTGGTGGATCAGGACAGGGACGCCAAGTGGGCGGCCAACTATGCCCGCAAGCGGGCGTGGTGCGCGAGCGATACACGTGTAACGGCCTGGGCGATGGCCGCTTCGATGCGCTCTTCCGTCAGCGGCGCCACCTCGTCCAGCAGTTCCAGGCGTATCGCCAGGCTGCGTTCGCCTGGGGCGAAGTCGGCGTTGCCGGCCGCGGGCCGGTAGACGTCGAACAAGAC
>JAYUQE010000251.1:0-4081 GCA_043756905.1 Burkholderiales bacterium
GGCATCGTTGACTTCAACCCACGAAGCCTCGTTGACCCGGATGACCACCGCGCTGGTCAGCGCTGCGCTCATGGGCTGGCCGGCCAAGCTGCCTTGCACTGGCCCCTGCGCTGGAAAGACCGTCTCCACCCTGGGCGCAGAGGCGATGGGCGCCATGGTGAGCGCCGGCGCAGCGCCCTGCCCCGGAAACTCCGGCGCCGTGGCGGGAGGCGACCCCATGGCGAGCGGCGCGGTGGCCAGGCCGGCCAGCCCGGAAGGCGCAGCAGAAGCCGCCGGCGCCATAGGCACTGCCGGCACCACCACCACCGGTACGGGTGCTGAATCCGGGCGCCATGCCGCCAGCCATTGCGCCCACATCGACGCCGGCACCACGTACACCACCAGCGCTGCGGCCAGCAACACGACGCTGCCCCACAGCATGGGGTGGCGCAGCCAATTGCTGTCGTTACCGTCGCGCTGCGGTGAGTGCTCGCGAAACGGGGCGTTGATGCCATCGTGCGCGGCGCCCAGACCCGTGGTTGCCGCCGCGGGCATCAGGGCCAGCACCGGCCCCGGGTCGATCTTGAGTTGCCGGCACACCGACTGTGCCAGGGCACGGCTGAACGTGGCGTCGGGCAAGGCATCGAGACGGTCGCTTTCCAGCGCCTCCAGCTTGGCCGACGTAACCTTCAAGGCCGCTGCCAGCGCACCGATGTGCAAGCCCTTGGCCTCGCGCGCCATGCGCAGCATGTTGCCGGCGCTGCGCGAGTGGGTGTCCGTTTCACTGCTCATCGAACTGGCCCCGCTCGAACAGCATGGCTTCGGGTGACTGCGGAAAACGCTGCGACAGCATCGAACCCAGATCACGCGCACGCTGGCCCTGCCCCAGCTTGTGCTCGATGCGCGCGGCCAGCCACAGCGTCTGCGCGTTGACCTGATCGGGCACGTCGTTCACGCGCCTGATGTAAAAGCGCGCCCGCTCATACTGGCCGCGGCGCACCAGCACCTCGGTCAGGTTGACCGCCGTGGCCGGGTTGGCGGGGTCGAGTTCATAAGCGCGGATGAGCGTTTGTTCCGCCTCCCCCCAGCGCCCATCGCGCGCCTGGCACACGCCGCGCGCCAGCAAGGTGCGCGTGGTGTCGCGGTATTGCGGCTGCGCCAAGGCCTCCTGGAACATGGCCTCGGCTTGGCCAAAGCGCTTCTCGCGGCAAAGGAACCAGGCGTAGTTGTGCAAGGTGTCGGCGTCGCCGGGCCGGATCTGCAACGCGCGCTTGAAGCTCTCGGTGGCCAAATTGGCTTCACCCATGCTGGCGTAGATCAGGCCACGCAAGTTGTAGGCCTCGGTGAATTCGGGCCAGGCCACCAGGGCCACTTTCACTTCATCGAGCGCGGTGGCGGTCTGGCCACGGGTGAAATAGGCCCCCGCCAGTTCCAGGCGCAGGCGCGCACGGCGCTCGCCTTCGGACTGGTCAGACACCGTGCTCACGTCGCGCGACGGCGGCGCACCGGCCGGCGTGGCACAGCCGGCCAGCACCACCACGGCGGCAGCCAATGCCAGCATGAAGCTGAAGTTCGGCTGATGCGAAACGTTGACATTCATGCCTGCACCTCGCTCGCGGCATGCGGCACCAGCGCAATCACCGCGCGCGCGCGACGCTCGCCTAACCGGGTACGGTCTTGCACCTCGCCGGCGAGTTGGCCACAAGCGGCGTCGATGTCGTCGCCGCGCGTCTTGCGCACCGTGGTGACGATGCCACCGTCTTGCAAGACCTTGGCGAAGGCCGCCACGCGCTCGCGGCTCGAACGCTTCAGCCCCGACGCCGGGAACGGGTTGAACGGGATCAGGTTCACCTTGCAGGGCAAAGGCCGGGCCGGCGCGGCATTCTCGCGCTCGCCGCGCACCAGGCGCAACAGATGCTGCGCCTGTGCATCGCTGTCGTTCACACCATCGAGCATGCAGTATTCCAGGGTGATGAAGTCGCGCGGCGCGGCCTGCAAGTAGCTTTCGCAGGCGGCGAGCAATACGTGCAGCGGATACTTGCGATTCAGTGGCACCAGGGTGTCGCGCAGGGTGTCAGTGGGTGCGTGCAGGCTGACCGCCAGCGCCACAGGGCAATCGGCTTGCAGGCGTTCAATCATCGGCACCACGCCCGAGGTGGAAACGGTGACGCGCCGGCGCGACAGCCCGTAGCCGTGGTCGTCGAGCATCACGCGCAGCGCTGGCAGCAGCGCGGAGTAGTTCTGCAGCGGCTCGCCCATGCCCATCATCACCACATTGCTGATCACCCGCGTGCCGGTGGCAGGCAGTTGGCGCGAGCGCAATTGATGCTCGGCATGCCACAACTGGGCCACGATTTCTGCGGTGCTGAGATTACGGCCGAAGCCCTGCGCGCCGGTGGAACAAAAGCTGCACCCCACGGCGCAACCGGCCTGCGACGAGATGCAAAGCGTGCCGCGGTCAGCCTCGGGGATGAACACGGTTTCGATTGCGTTGCCCGCGCCCACATCGAACAACCACTTCACGGTGCCGTCGGCGCTGGTGTGCTCGCTGATCACCCGCAGCGGCTGCACCCGTGCCTGGCCGGCAAGCTTGTCGCGCAGGCTCTTGGCCAAGTCGGTCATGGTTTCGAATTCGGCCGCGCCGCGCTGGTGGATCCAGCGGAACAGTTGCACCGCGCGAAAGCGCTTCTCGCCCAGGCCGGCCACGAATGCGGCCAAGCTTTCCAGGTCGAATTCCAGCAAGTTGACTAAAACCGCATTCATGATGGGCGCAGCGGCAGGCGTGTGCGAAACCTGAGGCCGCGCCTCAGCGGCTGAAAACGCTCAAGCCGGGAAAGAAGAAAGCCACTTCCGCGGCCGCGGTTTCGGCGCCGTCTGAGCCGTGCACCGCATTGGCGTCGATGCTGGCAGCAAAGTCGGCGCGAATGGTGCCCTTCTCGGCCTTTTTCGGGTCGGTGGCGCCCATCAGTTCGCGGTGGCGTGCGATGGCGTTCGGGCCTTCCAGCACCTGCACCATTACCGGGCCTGAAATCATGAAGCCCACCAGTTCGTTGAAGAAGGGACGCGCCTTGTGCACGGCGTAGAAAGCTTCGGCTTGCGCGCGCGACAAATGCATCATGCGTGCGGCGGCAATCTTCAGGCCTGCGCCCTCGAAGCGGGCAAGGATCTGACCGATCACATTCTTGGCCACGGCATCGGGCTTGATGATCGACAGGGTACGTTCGCTGGCCATGAAATCACTCCTGAGTCTTGCAGTTTGGCAAAGCTTTGAATTCTAACTTGCGGGTGTGTGGCGACCTGCCACAGGCGTACCGGGCACCGACTACCGCTGGCCGCCGCGACCACCCCGCCCGCCACCCTTGAACGGGCCGCCGCGCCCACCTGGGCCACCCGGCCCGCCCGGTCGTTGCATCGTCGCCCCCATCTCCGGCACGCTCGCGGCTTCGCACGCTACCGCGCGCAATCGTAACACCGTCAGGGGTCCGCTGCCGTGGTCGCGGACACGCACCCACAAAGCGTCCGAAAGCACCCCAATCTCCTGGCGGTGGCCGGATTCCTCGCTGCGCTCGGCACAGCCGGGAGGAGCAGGCACAGCTCCCACTTGTCATTCTGAGCGATAGCGAAGAATCCATCCCCTCGGTGCGAGGACCCGCATTCCTGCTCATTTGCGAGTGAGCATCCGCTGCGCTCGGCGTGAGTGGCAGCATACCGGCCACCCTTCACGCCCCCGCTGCATCTGGTAGCCTTGTGACTAGCAATTTGAACCAGCACTGTTACGGAGGAGGATTCATGAGCGGTCTTGTCTTCGCGACGATCGTCCCGCACGGTCACCACGCCATCCCCGAGGCCTGCCCACCGGAGGAGCAGGGACTTTCCGCAACCACCCAGGAGGCGATGGCGGAAATTGGGCGACGTTTCGCCGCCGCCCGGCCCGATGTCTCGATCGTGCTGACGCCGCACAACATCCACGTCGAGCGGCACATGGCGGTGATCATGGCCGGGAAGGTGACGGGCGATCTCTCGATGTGGGCCGAGGGCCACTTCGCGCTCACCTGCCCGACTGATCGCGACCTCGGCCGCGCCGCGATCGACGCGCTCAACG
>JAYUQE010000252.1:0-1612 GCA_043756905.1 Burkholderiales bacterium
GCGGCGCGCGCCGACATCGGCACCAGCGAATGGCTGGTCATGCCCGGCGAGGTGTTCATTTCCAGCAAGTAGGCCTTGCGGTCGCTGGCGCGCACCATCAGGTCTGCGCGGCCCCAGCCACGGCAGCCCAAGGTGCGGTAGGCGGCCAGCACCAGGCGCTGCACTTCTTCTTCCTCCGCCGCCGGCAAGCCGCTGGGGCAGAGGTAGCCGGTGTCTTCAGAGAAGTACTTGTGTTCGAAGTCGTAGTTGCCGCCCGGGGCGTTGATGCGCACCACCGGCAGGGCCACCGCCGCCGCACCGGTGCCCAGCACCGGGCAGGTGATTTCGTCGCCATCAATGAACTCTTCGCACAGCACATCGGCATCAAAGCGCGTGGCCAGTTCCACCGCGGCCTGCATTTGCGAATAGCCCAGCACCTTGGTCACGCCGATCGACGACCCTTCACGCGGCGGCTTCACGATCAAGGGCAGGCCAAGCTCATCGGGCACCTGGATCACCCGCTCGCGGCTCAGTTCATCGGCTTCGAGCCGGCACCAGCGCGGCGTGGGCAGCTTCACGCTGCTCCACAGGCGCTTGGTCATGACCTTGTCGATGGCGATGGCGCTGGCCATCACGCCCGAGCCGGTGTAGGGCAGGCCCAGCAGTTCGAGTGCACCTTGCACCGTGCCGTCTTCACCATGGCGGCCGTGCAGGGCGATGAAGACGCGGGCAAAGCCTTCACTGCGCAATTCATGCAGGCCGCGCTGGGCGGGGTCGAAGGCATGGGCATCGACGCCACTGTCGCACAGCGCCTTGAGCACGCCGTGGCCGGACATGAGCGAGACCTCGCGCTCGGCCGAAGACCCACCCATGAGCACCGCGACTTTGCCGAACGATGCGCTCATTTGGATTCCTCCGTGCTGCGCACTGCGGTGCGAGCCTCTTCGGGCGGCCGCGCGAGGCTCATTGGGAAACCTCCGTGCTGCGCACTGCGGTGCGAGCCTCTTCGGGCGGCCGCGCGAGGCTCATGTTGCTGCCTCCCCGCAAAGCTCCACCACCCGCGCCGGCACATTGCCGATCGTTCCCGCGCCCATGGCAATCACCACGTCACCATCGCGCGCACAACCGGCCACTGCATCGGGCAGCCCGGCCACGTCGTCCACGAACACCGGGTCCACCTTGCCGGCCACGCGCAGGGCACGAGCCAGGGCCCGGCCATCGGCGGCCACTATGGCCGCTTCACCCGCGGCGTACACCTCGGTCAACAGCACCGCATCGGCCGTGCCCATGACCTTGACGAAGTCTTCAAAGCAATCGCGCGTGCGCGTATAGCGGTGCGGCTGGAACGCCAGCACGATGCGCCGGCCGGCAAAGGCGCCGCGCGCCGCGGCCAGCACCGCGGCCATTTCAACCGGGTGGTGGCCGTAGTCGTCGATCAGCGTGAAGCGCCCGCCGCCCGCGGCGTTCAACTCGCCCCAGCGCTGGAAGCGCCGGCCCACGCCGCTGAACTCGGCCAGCGCCTGGGCGATGGGTTCATCGGACAGTTCCAATTCGGTGGCCACGGCGATGGCGGCCAGTGCATTTCGAACGTTATGCTCACCTGGCAGGTTCAGGGTGATGGGCAGGTCGGGCA
>JAYUQE010000253.1:0-32302 GCA_043756905.1 Burkholderiales bacterium
GCCGAGCTCATTTGGCCCCTGGCGCGGCTCTTTGCTTTTCTCCGTTGCTTCGAGCTGAACTGCGGCTTCGACGTCTGGCTTGGATGTGCTGCTGTGCGCTCTAACGTTCGAGTTGAGCCGACCCCGGCGGCTTGCCGCCTTGACCAGCCAGTGGAAAATGCGCGTAGCGCCCACTGGCTGGGCGAGGTGGAAAGCCGTTGGGGGTCGGCTCGAATGAGTGGTTAGGGCGCACTTTAGTTCGGCACGGCTGCCTTGATGCCAATGATGTCTTCCTGGCTGGAGCATAGACCACCTTTCACGCTCTGGCCATCGCTGACCACCGCTGCCCGCGGTGGGGCATACGGCTTCGAGGCAGCCACGAACAGGCGAGGACAAAGGACTCCACAGACTGACTGCCCGGCGCAGCATGGCGGCGCGAAGCGCCCTCCATTGACTGACTTGCTGACTCTCATTCCAATGAGCGTTCAAGATGAGACGAAATATGGCATGCTTCAGGTTGTCTTCAACAACCGGAGCTTGCCATGGCGAGACCACGAGTGGTGGACATGAGATTGGTCGAGCACGCCAAGAGGCTCGCGGCGCAGGCGACCACTACCGACGATCTGCGCTGCGCGCAGGCGGTGCTGCTGCCGGCTCTGCTGGACGCCACGCTGGAGCAGACGGCGGCCGTGCTCGGAGTTGGACGTGCGACGGTGGGTCGGTATCAGGCCAAGACGCGCAGACGATTGACCCATCCGGCGGAGTTGGAGCCGCAGTGGGGTGGTCGCCGCCGCGAGGCGATGAGCGTGGAAGAAGAGTGCGAGTTCCTTCAGCCCTGGGTGGAACTGTCGGCCGACGGCGGCATGCTCGTTGTCGGGCCGCTGCGCGCTGCGCTGGCTCAGAGGCTGGGGCGATCCGTGACCCATTCGGTCGTGTATCGGTTGCTGGCGCGCCACGGCTGGCGCAAGGTCGCGCCGGATACCCGGCACCCCAAGAGCGACCCGCTCGAGCAGGAGCGCTGGAAAAAAAACTCCCCCGCGTGCTGGCGTCCTACCGCAGATCCAAGGCCGTACGCGGCCGACAAGTCCGGCTGATGTTCCAAGACGAAGCGCGCTTCGGCCGAATGGTGCGGATCCGTCGCTGCTGGGCGCAGCAGCCGGATCGGCCGACCGTGTGCAACGGCTACGAGCGCGAGTTCCTCTACGTCTATGGCGCCGTCAGCCCGATGCAAGGCGAACTTGACTGGATGATCACGCGCCAAATGAACACCGACAGGATGAGCGAGTTCCTCGCCCAAGTCAGCGCGGCCCATCAGCACGAATACATCATCATGGTGGTCGACGGCGCGAGTTCCCATGTCGCCAAGAAACTGGTGGTGCCGGAGAACATGCGGCTGCTTCGGTTGCCGCCCTACGCGCCCGAGCTCAATCCGCAGGAGCACGTCTGGGACGAACTGCGCGAGAAGGAGTTTCCCAACCGCGTGTACGCAGACCTGGGCAGCGTCAGGCAGCAACTCGAGGCTGGCCTTCCGAGACTCGCATCAAGCCATGAGACGCTGCGAAGTATCACGGCTTGGCCTTGGATAAATAGGATCAACTTGAACGCTCACTAGAATTAGCGGCGCCGCATGGGACGAGTCTCGGGCACGCGACGCCATTGGTGCCATCACCCACGACATTGAACAGCAGTACGCTGCCCTGGGCCACTGGCCAGTGCATCCGCTCGACGTGGATGGCGACTTGCCCATTGACGGCTTCAAGAGCCTGTATTTGGGCAGCGCCGGCGTGTGGTGGGCGCTGTGGTACTTGCAGCGCGAGGGTGCGGTGACTCCGCGGCACGACCCGGTGGCAGGCATTCAACAGGCAGACGCTGCGTATGAAGCCAACCCCGACACCGGCGCCGTCGTGCCGTCGTACTACCTGGGCCAGGTTGGCATCTTGCTCGTGCTGTGGCGCTTGACGGGTTCCAGCGCGGCGGCCAACAGGCTCTACGCATCGGTCAAATCGAACATCCTCAATCCAACGAACGAAGCACTGTGGGCGGCGCCCGGCACCATGGTCGCGGCCTGGCACATGTGGCAAGCCACGGGTGAGGCGCGTTGGCGCGAGCTGTACCTGGAAAACGTTGAACAACTCTGGCAGACCTGGCTGTTCGATGCGCCGGCACAGTGCCACCTGTGGACCCAGGATCTGTACGGCAAGGTCGTGCAATACCTTGGCGCCGGGCATGGCTTCGCCGGCAATGCCTATGCGTTGCTGAAGGGCTCCTCCTTGCTCGATGCGGGCCGCCGCACGCTGCTTTACGAGCGCTGCCTGGCCACCCTGCAGGCCACGGCCAGGTGTGAAAACGGCGCCGTCAATTGGCCGCCTGGCACCTTTGCGCCACGGCCGGGCGGGCCGCAGATGCTGATGCAGTGGTGTCACGGCGCACCGGGCATCGTCACCGCGCTGGCTGACTTTCCTGCGCGGGTGTTTGCCGACATGGATGCGCTGTTGATCAGTGCCGGCCAAGCCATCTGGGCCGCCGGGCCGCTGACCAAGGGCCATGGCTTGTGCCACGGCACCGCCGGCAATGGCTATGCCTTCCTGCAACTTTATGCGCGCACCGGCGAAGCGGTGTGGCTGGACCGTGCCAGGCGCTTTGCCGTGCATGCGACCGCTCAGTACGAAAGCATGCGGCAACAGCACGGGCAGGGGCGGTTCACGCTGTGGACAGGCGACCCCGGCCTGGCGGTTTACCTGTGGCATTGCATCAAGGGGGCGGCAGGGCTGCCGGCGTTGGACATCTTGCAGTAAGCGGCAGGAGGGCGTAACGCCCGGCAAAGCCCCGGCCGTGTCATGCCGAGCGTCGCGTGGAAATACTATTCGGTATATTGCGCTACGTTTCGGAATATCATCGGCTCACGCTCATGTCTACTCTCCCGCCTGCCCCCCTTGCCAGCAGCACCGCAGCGTTGCACGGCGTGCGCGTGATCGAACTCGGCACCTTCATATCCGCCCCCTTTGCCGCCACGCTGCTGGCCGACTTTGGCGCCGATGTCATCAAGCTCGAATTGCCGGGCGAGGGCGACCCCATGCGCACCATGGGTGCGGCGCCGCCGGGCAGCGGCAGCAGCTACTGGTGGCGCGCCATGGGCCGCAACAAGCAATCGGTGGCGCTCGACGTGCGCTTGCCCGAGGGCCGCGAACTGCTGGGGCGCCTGCTGCAAACGGCCGATGTGTTGATCGAGAACTTTCGCCCCGGCACGCTGGAACGCTGGGGCATCACGCCGGCGTGGCTGACGGCGCAGCGCGCCGACCTGATCGTGGTGCGCATCAGTGGTTTCGGGCAGAGCGGCCCCTGGCGCAACGTGCCCGGTTTCGACCGCAGCGCGCAGGCCTTCTCGGGCCTGGTGCATGTGACCGGTGAGGCCAGCAGCCCGCCGCAGCAAGCCGGCCTGCCGGTGTGCGACTTCACCGCCGGCCTGTGGGCGGCCTTCGGCGCCGCCATCGCCCTGCTGGGCCGGCAGCGCCAGGGCCAGCACGGCGGCAATGAGGTCGATTTGGCGCTGTACGAAAGCATGCTGCCGTTCCTGAAAGACATGCCGCAACGCTACCGCCACCTGGGCCACATCACCGAGCGCAGCGGCAACACGCCCGACTATGTGGCGCCGGGCGGGGCCTACCGCAGCGGCAGCGGCGAGTGGCTGTTCATCAGCGGCACCGGCGACCGTGTCTTTGCGCGCTTGATGGCGGCCATTGGCCGCGCAGACCTGGGCGCGCTGCCCGAGTTGCAGCACAACGCCAGCCGGGTGGCCAACCGCGCGCTGCTCGACGCCGCCATCAACGTCTGGCTGGCACCGCGTACCGCCGATGAAGCCGTGCAAGCCTTGATGGCGGCCGACGTGCCGGCGGTGAAGATCCACAACATTGCCGACCTGATGAGCCACCCGCAGGTGCTGGCCCGCGGCAACTTCGTCGATGTGCCCGACCATGATCGCGGTGATGTCTGCATGCCCGCGCCGGTGCCGCGCCTGGCCCACGGCGGCGCTCGCATTCGCTGGGCCGGTCAAGACCTGGGCGAAGCCACGCGCTCGGTGCTGCAAGGCGAGCTGAAGCTGAGTGATGCGCAGCTCGCCGGGCTTGAACAACGCGGCGTGATCGGCCGGGCCAACGTTTCAGATAATGCGGGAGCAACGCCATGAGTTGGCCCAGCGTCACCATCAGCGAAGAAATCATCCGCGAAGGCTTCGGCATCGAAAGCGTGCACATCCCGCTGGCCGACAAGGTGGCCTTGATTGAAGCGCTGTCTGACACGGGCCTCGCGCGCATCACGCTGGGTGCCTTTGTCAGCCCGCGCTACGTGCCGCAAATGGCCGGCTTCGAAGCGCTGCTGCGCGCGGTCACGCCCCGGCCCGGCGTGCAATACGGCACCTTCGCGCACACGCCCAAGGCGCGCAAGCTGGCTGAAAGCTTCTCGCCGCCGCTAACGGTTGAAACCGACATCTGCACTCTGTTCATCGATATCTGCGACGTGCACCAGCGCCGCAACATGAACCGCAGCATCGAGCAAGCCATGCAGGGCTGGCCCGAGCTGATTGCCGAAGCAAAGGGCCGCGGTGTGAAGAAGGCTCGCGTGGGCATCGCCTCGGCCTGGGGCTCCAACTTCCTGGGGCCGTTTTCGCAGGCCTACCGTTTCAGATCACTGCAACGCCAGTTCGATGCGCTGCAAGCCGCCGGCCTGGAGGTGGTGGAGATCGGCCTGCATGATTCGCAGAGCTTTGGCCTGCCGCATTTGATGGAAGCCGACCTGCGGGAATGCCTACGCCGCTGGCCGCAGATACATCACTATCACCTGCACATGCACGACGCCCGCGGCATGGCTTTGCCTTGCATTTACGCCGCGCTGCGCACACTGTCGGGCCACCACACGCTGCTGCTGGAAAGCACGCTGGGCGGCATCGGCGGCGGGCAGTACTGCGGCAACGGCACGGCCTCAGGCATGGCGCCGACCGAAGACCTGGTGCACATGCTCGAAGGCATGGGCATCCGCACTGGCGTTGACATGAGCCGGCTGATCGATTGTGTGTGGCTGCTCGAACGCATCATCGGCCGCCCCGCATTCGGCCATGTCTCGAAAGCCGGCCCGCGGCCCACGCAGCCTGCCGAGTACTACGACGCCAACCTGCCCGCGGTGGAAAGCCTGCGCGCCGCGCGCCACTTCAAGCTGGGGCCCGGCGCGCTGGGCGACGAGGGCTACACGCCCTGGCGCGAGCCGATCAGCGGCCCGTATTGCGCCGATGCGTTCGTCGATGCATACGCCGATGCATACGCCGATGCACGCGCCGACGCTTCTGCCGCAGACCCTTCACGGAGCACGCCATGAATTTCAACCTCACGCCAGACCAGATCGCCATTCGTGACTCGGTGCGCAAGTTTGCCGAAGCCGAATTGCTGCCGCTGTACCAGCACTGGGACCGCAGCGGCGAGTTCCTGCCCAAGACCTTTACCGACAAGCTGGCCGACATGGGCCTGCTGCGCCTGCGCCTGCCGGAAAAGTACGGCGGCCAGGGCTATTCGTTCGTCGATTGCGGCATCGTGTGCGAAGAGATCGGCCGCTGCGACCACCAGATCCGCTACATCATTTCCAACGCCATCCACCTTGGCGAAATGGCGTCGTCGATGCACCCCGATTTACAGGAAGAGTGGATCCCGCGCATCGCCGCCGGCGAGATGATGTCGCTGGCCTTCACCGAACCCGGTGGCGGCGCGGATGCCGGCGGCATCCGCACCAAGGCCGTGCGCGATGGCGACTTCTGGGTGCTCAACGGCGAGAAAACCAGCATCACCTTCACCGGTGTGTCGAAGGTGGTGTTCGTCTCGGCGCGCACCGGCGGGCCGGGCCCGCGCGGGCTGTCGTTCTTCCTCGTGCCCACCGATTTGCCCGGCGTGAAGACGACGAATTTCGAGCGCATGGGCCAGCGGCTCGACCGCGGCGGCAGCTTTTTCTTCGACGATGTGCGCGTGCCCGCGCGCAACATGATCGGCAAGGAGAACGAAGGCTTCATCTGGGCCATGACCATCATTGGCTACAACCGCAATTTCGTGCCGCTGGCCTGCATTGGCGCGGCGCAGAAGTCGCTCGAAGAAACCATCGCCTACGCCAAGCAGCGGCAGGTGATGGGCAAGGCCATGTCCAAGTGGCAGGGCGTGGCCAACGAGCTGGCCACCGAGGCCACCAAGCTCGAAGCCGCGCGGCTGCTGTGCTACCGCGCGCTGAGCCTGAAAGACCAAGGCTTGCGCCATGACGCTGAGAGCAGCATGGCCAAGTGGTGGGGCGTGAAGGTGGCCAACGAGGCGCTGTACACCTGCATGCGGCTGCACGGCCACTACGGCTGGGCCAAAGACCTGCCGTTCGAGCAGCGTCTGCGCGACTGCCTGGGCATGGAGTCGGCCGACGGCCCGCGCGAGGTGCACCTGGGCATCATCGCGCGCGACATGCTCGGCAAAGAATTCGCACCTTTCTGAACCTGTCGACATGGGACCCCTTCATGGTTTGAAAGTTGTTGAACTGGCCGGCATCGGCCCGGGGCCAATGGCCGCGATGCTGCTGGCCGACCTGGGCGCCGAGGTGATTCGCGTTGACCGCACGCAGCCCAGCGGCCTGGGCGTGCAGCGCCCGGAAAAGTTCGACCTGCTGCTGCGCAACCGCCGCTCGGTGCCGCTCGACTTGAAAGACCCGGCTGCGGTGGAACTGGTGCTGAAGATGGTGGCGCGCAGCGATGTGTTAATTGAAGGCTTTCGCCCCGGCGTGACCGAACGCCTGGGCCTGGGGCCGGATGTGTGCCTGGCACGCAACCCGAAGTTAATCTACGGCCGCATCACCGGCTGGGGCCAGAGCGGGCCGCTGGCGCAGGCACCCGGCCATGACATCAACTACATCGCGCTCACAGGCGCGCTGTACGCCATCGGCCGCACAGGCTCGCCGCCCGTGCCCCCCGTCAACCTGCTGGGCGACTTTGGCGGCGGCACGCTGTACCTGGTGCTGGGCGTGTTGGCCGCGCTGCATGAAATGAAAAGCTCGGGCCAGGGCCAGGTGGTCGATGCGGCCATGGTCGACGGCGTGGCGTCATTGATGACGCAACTGCACGGCAGCCTGGCCGCCGGCATCATGAGCACCGAACGCGGCAGCAATGCCACCGACTCCGGCGCACCGTTCTACGACGTCTACCGCTGTGCGGATGATGAGTGGGTGGCCATCGGCGCCGTGGAGGCCAAGTTCTATGCGCAAGTGCTGCGCGTGCTGGCGCTCGATTCGTTGCTGGCCGAGCAATGGAACCGCGCCACCTGGGGCGCGGCCAAAACGCTGATCGCCGCCAAGTTCAGCCAGCGCACGCGCGCACAGTGGTGCGAAGCGTTTGCCGGCACCGAGTCGTGCTTCGCCCCGGTGCTGAGCCTGGCCGATGCGCCGCAACACCCGCATCTGCAAGCGCGCGGCACCTATGTAGAGATTGACGGCGTGGTGCAACCCGCGCCGGCACCGCGCTTCAGCCGCAGCGTGCCGGCCACACCCTTGCCGTTCAGGCCCTGGAAGGCAGAGCAAGGCCAGCACATCCTCGGCGCCTGGCTGGATGAGTCGGAACTGCACGCCGCCCGGCAGGCCGGGCTGCTCGGCTGATCGGCTGAAAGGCCTGCCGCCAGGGCCACCGCACAAAACCACAAGGAGCCACCCATGACCCATTCACACCACTCTTGCCGCCGCCACCTGTTGGCCACAGGTCTGGCCGCCTGCCTGGCCACCAGCGCCATGGCGCTGGGCAGCAGCGCGCAGGCGCAGGGCGACTTTCCCAGCCGGCCCATTCGCATCGTCGTGCCGTATTCCGCCGGCACCGGCAGCGACGCGCTGGCCCGCACCGTGGCCCAGGGCATCACTGAAAAAACCGGCAAGCAGGTGCTGGTTGAAAACCGCGACGGCGGTGGCAGCCTGATCGGCACGCAGGCCGTGGTGAAGGCCGCGCCTGATGGCTACACGCTGCTGATTGCGGCCAACCCGATGGTCATCGTGCCCAGCCAGAGCGCCAACCCGCCCTATGACCCCGACAAGGACTTCGTTCCCGTGGCCAAGGTCGCCGTCATTCCACTGGTGCTGGCGGTTAACCCCGAGCTGAACATCAAGACCACCAAGGAACTCATCGCCTATGCCAAGGCCAACCCGGGCAAGCTGAGCTATGGCTCGTCGGGCCCGGGCACCATCAGCCAGCAGCAAATGGAGTTGTTCAAGCAGGCGGTGGGCATCGACATTCCCGAGATTCCCTACAAGAGCACGGCCCAAGCCATGACCGATTTGATCGGCGGCACCTTGGGCGTGTTCCCGGTGGTGGTGCCGCTGGTGGCGCAGCACTTGCAAAGCGGGCGCGCCAGGGGCCTGGCGGTGTTCGATGTTTCGCGCTCCGCGCTGCTGCCCGAACTGCCCGCCATGACCGAAGAGGTTAACGTTCCAGGTTATGTGCCCACACCGGTGTGGTACGGCTTCGTCGCCCCGGCCAAGACGCCGCGTGACGTGGTGGCCGTGCTGGCCGGGCTGATCAACAACGCCATGGAGACAATCGAAGCCAAGCAACGCCTGGCCGCCCTGGGCGCGCAGCGCATCACGGTGAGCAACGAGCAGTTCAGCACCGACATTCGCAACGAATACGAAAAGGCCGGCGCACTGGCGCGCAAGCTGGGCACCTTCAAGTGAATGCGGGCGGTGTGCTGGCGCTGGCCGCTGCGCAGTTGACGGTGAACGGCGCGGTGCGCGAGCGCGCCAGGTGCGCCCCACAGCGCACGGCGCTGGTTGAAGGTGAAGCGCCACTACGGAGAATTGCATACGCGTGTGAACCTGCTCTTGAGACAGTTCGGCTTGACCCTCAAGCTGGTAGAGAAAGGTCAAGAACCCGCACGGCAAGCCGACTGCGGTCCTTCATCGGGACCCGCTCAGTCAATAGCTGTTGTAAGGCTTGCGCACCAGCCGGACGCTCGCCCTCGGGCGAAGCGCGTGGCTTGTGTCCAAACCACAGCACCAAATAAATGCCGTGGCCGTCTGCGGCAGGGTCAATGGTGTAAAGCGCTTGCAGCTGGTCGCGCCAAGCCAGCCACAGGCTTTCGTTGTTTTCCTTCTTGATTTCTATTGGCACCGCTAGCAAGTGGCCAGATGCCATGAACTCAACGCGAAGGTCGGCGCGCTTGTCGTCGGCCGCTTGGCGCTCAGGCACAACACTTGGGCCGAGCGGCGCGAGCCGGTCACGCAGCCGATCCAGCAATATGTCGCGACAGTCGTTCTCACCCTTCGGCACCGGTGCATCATCAGGCCCCGTTTTCCAGTACAGCCGCAGACCGGTGGTGTCGGCACCGCGCAGGTGATACCCGATGTCCTGTAGGTGGTCGAGCGTGAGCGCCATCAGATCGGCCCGATTGGCCGGTGCTCGGTTGGCCAGTGTCAACGCTGCTGCTCTGGGGCTTGGGTGGATGTAGTAGGCCTCGCGCGCCACACCTTGCTGCGAAAGGGTGCTGTGTCGAAGTTGCTCGCGCCAAGGTTTCAAGCGGGGCACGAGCATCAGGTGCTTGATTTCGGCCGCGGCGCTCGGGTGAGGGTCACTGGCCAGCAGGCTGATAAGTGCGCGAACCGTACCACCTTGACTGTCTGCCGTTCCAACCCAGTGTTCTTCGAGCAACCGCTCGGGCTGTGTGATCGGCGCGAGGATTTCAATCAGGCGCGATAGCGTTGCGGGTGCGGCGCGTTTGAGCGCGCGACCGAGGCTTTCCTGCTCATGCAGCGCGATGCCCAGGGTGACTGCCCGGCGCTCACTCTTGCCCACCGCGTCGACCAGCCGCTTTGCCGCGTCGGCCCTGTAGGGCAAGTCGGCCACGAGCCAGCAAATGTGCTGCATCACGTCCATCGTTGTGTCGTCGAGCTTGTGGCGCACGATGCCCGCTGCAGCGGCGGCGTCAAGCAAGTGCAGTGCCGCGAGCAGTGATCGATTCAGCTCGCGCCGGGCGGGCTCGCTCGCGCGCAGTGGGAAGCCTTTGAGCAATGCCGGCAACACGATGCGTGCCAGTGCTGCATGGCCAGGGTCATGTGCCAGGTGCCACAAGCCTGTGACGAACAGCGGCCCCTTGCGCCGCCATCGCAGCAAGGCATGGCGTGCCAGCAGCGGTGCAACAACGCTGCAGCGCGATGCCACCGCGCGCTGGTACCAGCCGGGCATTTCACCCGTGCCGTCAGTCAGCCAGCAGGCCACCAGGGTGGCCAGCAACGCGCCCGGCCATGCCTGTACAACGCCCGGATCGCGCTCGTAAGCCAGACGTACGGCCAGCAGCGCCGCGGGCCGGATGAGGGGGTACTTGCCCTTGGCATCAAGCTTGAACACGTCGTCAGCCGACGGCAAGTCAGCCCGATCAAGCACATGCGCCAAGCCCACAATCGCAGCGCGCGCTGTGCTTTCGTCGGCCACCAGAAAGTCTTGCACGCGCTGCTCGGGCGTGTCGCCATTGATGTCGTAATAGCGCTTGTCGTATGCCCCTGCCAGTTGATGCATGAGGTGGGCAGACGCCGTGCCGTCAACGATTGCACCGACGCTTGGTGCGAGCGCCGCACGACGCGATTCCTTGTTGGCCAGAGCCTGGGCTTCGTGCTTGCGCCGGCGCCGATATTCGTCACTTTGCCAGTTGTCCTCAATTGGGCTGCTCCACACGGCAAGCAGCCACTCCCGCGCCTGCGGCCAACGCTTGACATGGGTCTCGACCCAGCCCTCGATCTGCGCCATCGTTGGCACATCAAAACCCGGTGGGGGGTCAATGGCGGCGTGCGCCACTCGGGTGAAACAGTACTGTGCCGGTTCATCGTTCCGCGCTTCGGCGGCTTGCTGCAACAACCATTGCAGCCAGTCGTTTGGAAGCCGGGCACCATGCAGGCGCTGTTCACTTTCCCACAGAGAGCGCCGGCCCGTCTTTGGGTCGGGTTGCATCGCGCGCCAACCCAATGCCACCACCGCCTTGATGCGCTGCGGCCGATCGCTCAGCCATTGCGCAACGCGGTTGCCACCGGCTTCTCGATCCAGCTTCGAGAAGCCGTATTTGTCTACCCCTATGGCCAGCCACTCGTGCAGGCGCTCGTCGTTTGCCTCATCGCCAGACTGTTCGAGTGCATTGGCCAGGATGCTGCTGCGCAGGCGCTTCCACTCGCTATCGTGATATCGATGGCCTGGGTGCGGCGGCAACAGCTGCCAAGCGTTGGCTAGTACGGCAAAGTCTTGCGGCCGCGATTGCTTGATCAACCCGTCGTACCAAAACTGCGGTAGCACGGTGTTGGCGGTGATCTCGCCCGGCTTCGGCCGATACCGCAGCACCAAGTCTGGACCGATGATGTTTGGGTAGAGGTCGCGCAGCAATTGGCCAGCCAACCGCGCGTCCTGGTCGCGCAAGGCTCCCGCATGGAGCTTGTCTAGCCATTCACTTGCTTTGACGGCATCGAAGCCGGTGCAACGCGTCCAACTCAGCAGTGCGCCGATGCGGTTGCCGAACCAAGCATTGGCATCTTCAACCCAAAGTTCAAGCGCAGCCCTGAGCTGGGGCATTGGCTCACCATGACTCAGCGCGTCAAGCACGCAATCGACCAGAGCCTGGTGCGACGCATCAGTGGAGTGATCAGCCAAGACTTCAGCCAACGCGCCTACCATGTCTGGCGACGCCAGCGGCGCAAAGGGGTAGCTGGCCCACTGTCTACTGCGGAACCATTCGTTTTGTTGCGCCTCGTCACGCAGCGCGTGCAGCAAGACATGCTTGTCAGTAGGCGAAAAAGTTGCCACGTCACCATTGAGCACCACGCCCAATGGATCCAGGTGGATCAAAGAGGGCCGGTCGCGCACGTCATGCGCCGCCAACCAACCCAGCAGGCCGCGCAGGGGCTCAACGACGCCTCCGTCGCCGCCCTGCATCAATGCCAGCACACGCCCGAGTGGCAGCGCGTCTTGCTGCACTCTCTTGGCGACGGCTTGGCCCGCCAGATACTCGGCAATGCTGCGGTGGCGGGGTGCGGACTGGCCAGCCGCCGTGGTGGTGAACACTTTGCTGGCCAGCGCTGCTGCCGCGTCATGCAGCCGCAGCTCAGCGGGCAACGTGTGCCATGCGACGGACAAGGCATCCGGATCGAGTTCTCGCGTCAGTGACGCCTTGCCGCTCAGTAGCAGCACGGCGCACAACAGGCCGGCATCGTCGAGCAATATGTCGATGGCGCCCGGCCCCAGCGGCTTGGCATCGAGGTGAGCCAAGGAGCGTTCCGTAGCGAGTTCGCGGCAGGCAAGCTCGTAGATCGCGCTTCGCGAGCCGGGCCAATCGCCCTTCACAGCAACGGCGCGAATCGTCAAATCAAGCAGGAGCGGATTGCCGAAAAGATTAGCGATCCCGAGTTCGTCGGCGCGCTGTATGAAGCTCTGCGCATCCGGGACTTCGGCGGGCCTGGCGGCCAAAATCTCGCGCTGTTCCTCGCGCGACAAAGGTTCGAGGTGCAGCTCCTGAACGACGCCGTCTGGCGCGACCATGCTCAGCGCGGCAAGGTCAGTTTGCGCGCGCCAGTCATGCTCGCGGCATGAAAGCCTGAAGCGCGGGCGACCCAGCTCCTTGAGCCTGGCGCGCAGGGCGTCCATCGGTACATGACCGTTCACGCCACCGGCGCGCATTTCATCCAGCCCGTCGATGAAAAGCGCCTTGCCTATGTCAGCCGTTTCGATACCCAGGGCGATGAAGTCTCGCGCGCTGATGTAGACACCGTCGCCGGCGATGGCCTCAGCGCGCAGCGATTCGCTCTTTCCGGCGCCTGGGTCGCCAAGCAGTACATAAACGTCAACGTCGCGCCACTGTGCCAAGAGCCGCGTGTCAGCGTGCCCTTCAGGCTGTAGTGCGGTGGCGCGGCGCGAGACGCGCAGCTCGGCGCCGATCGCGGCCTTCTTTGCAGTCATCGCGCCCACTCAGCAGCTGGGCGGCGCAGGAACTCGCCAAGCGGCATCTCATCGCCGCCAACCAACACGGTTCGCGCTTGTGGATGGCGGCGGCGAAATTCGTCTAGCCCACGGTGGCTGCCGGTGTCAGCGCGCGACTTGACTTCAATTGCAACCAGACGACCGCGATGTTCAATGACGAAATCAACCTCGTCATCGCCATCGCGCCAGTAGTGCACTTGAGTGTCGCCGTCGGCTGTATTGATCAAGTGCGCACCGACCGCGCTTTCGATCACGCGCCCCCAATGGCTGCGGTCAGCGCGCGCCTCATCGAAGCCATGGCTGCCCATGGCGCTCATGAGCGCGGTGTTGTGAACCATGAACTTCGGCGGTGACTGCCGTTGGCGAATGAGCTGGCCCGCGTACTTGTACAAGCCGGTCAAGAGCCCGGCATGCGACAGCAGCGTGAGTTGATGCTTCAGCGTGAGGGTGTGGCCACCTAGCCTGCCTTTGGCCTTGTCCAAAGCCATGATCTGGCCTGAGTAGACACAGCCGAGGCTGAACAACTCACGCAGCAATGCGGGCTTGTCTACCCTGAACATCTCAAACACATCTTTCTCGATATTGGGAGCGATCAACGACTCGCGCACATAGTCGCGCCACCGTGTTTCGTCACCAATGAGTCCTGCACTACCGGGGAAGCCGCCGAAGTACAGGTACTGGTCGAGGTCAAGTTGGAACGCCTCGTTCATTTCATCGAACGACCAGTGCCCCATGCGCAAGACTTCATAACGACCCAACAAACTTTCTGTCAGCCCGCGCTGCATGAGCAGAGGCGAAGAGCCGAGCAGAAGAACGTGCATGCGCACGCCAAGACTGCGGGTGCGATCCCATAGGCCCTTGACGATGCTCGACCAATCCGGCACCCGCTGAATCTCGTCAATAGCCAGCACGAAGGGCAAATTCTTCGCACTCGCAAGATCGGAGTCGGCCCAAGCCACGGCTGAAGCCTCGGCTCGGGCCCATTGCGCCACCAGCCATCCGGCATCGGTGCGCAACGGTTTAGACCATCCGGAGACATCGTTGACCTGGTGCGGTGAGGGCTCGGCGGCTAACAGGGTGCGCGACCCGACAGGCCTGCTGGGCCCATTGAGGAGTTGGTCAACAAGTGTCGTTTTTCCAACTTGACGCGGACCAGCCAGGATTTGAATGCGTTCTGGCGCTTCGATAAGGCGGTCAGCCAGCCGCTTTCCGATTTGGCGTTGGAAGTGGCTTTCACTCATAGTTATATTGTAGTGAGTAACTTTACTCATTACCGCAAAAGCGAATCACATCGCTTGACTCACGCGCCCTGTGCCCTCAGGCTTTCAGCGATATTGCAAGCCATGCGAGCCGTGGTCGGGCAGCCAGCCATGAAGGAACGCTGCTCACCGCCAGCGCGCGCATCATGGCCTGCACGCCGCAGGAATCGGCAGCGTTTGCGGCGCGTGAAAGGGTGAATTGGAAAGAGGTGGTGCGGGTGTCGGCGGCGAAAGTGGCGTAGCTGCCGCGTTCAGTAGGTGTTGTTGAACCTTACAATTATTCCGTTCTATGGAAGAATTACAAGGATGTACAGCCGCCACTGCCAGCCTTTCCTGGAGCAACTGCTGAGCGAGTTTCCAGCCGTGGCCATCCTCGGCCCCAGGCAGGTGGGGAAGACGACGCTGGCGCTGGATTTGCTTCAACAGCGGCCAACGGCGCTCTACTTGGACATGGAGGCACCCGCCGATGCGGCCAAGCTCACTGACGCTGCTGCGTACTTTGAGGCGCATGCCGACCAGCTTGTGGTGATCGACGAAGTGCAGCGCGCACCGGCGCTGTTTGCCGTGTTGCGCGGCGTGATCGACCGCCGCCGCCGTGCCGGCAAACGTGTTGGGCAATTCTTGTTGCTGGGCTCGGCCACTGGCGCCTTGCTGGCGCAATCAGCCGAAAGCCTGGCCGGCCGCATCGCCTACCTCGAACTGCCGCCGTTGCTAACCATCGAGGTGCCGGCCAAGCGTTCAATCGAGCTGTGGCTGCGCGGCGGCTTCCCTGAGTCGTTCCTGGCGGCGAGTGACGAAGCCAGCCTGCGCTGGCGCCAGCAATTCATCGCCACCTATCTGGAGCGCGACATTCCGCAACTCGGGCCACGCATCCCGGCGCAAACGCTGCGCCGGCTGTGGACCATGCTGGCGCACGAACAAGGCCAGCTTGTCAATGCCGCCAAGCTCGCGGCTTCACTGGCCGTGAGTGGGCAAACCGTGGCGCGCTATCTCGATGTGTTGTGCGACGTGATGCTCGTTCGCCGCCTGCGCCCCTGGGCCGCCAACGAAGGCAAGCGCCTGGTGCGCACGCCCAAGGTCTATGTGCGCGACAGCGGCATCGCCCATGCGCTGTTGGGCTTGAGCGGTTTTGACGAGGTGATCAGCCACCCCGTAGTGGGCGGCAGTTGGGAAGGCTGGGTGATCGATAACCTGCTGGCCGTGGCACCCCCTGCCACCCAGGCCTACTTCTACCGCACCTCGGCCGGTGCTGAAGTGGACCTGGTACTCGAACTGCCCAAACGCCAGCGCTGGGCGATCGAGATCAAACGCAGCAGCGCACCGGTGGCCAGCCGCGGCTTGCACATCGCTGCCGACGACATCAAAGCCACGGCCCGCTTCGTGGTGCATGGCGGCAAGGAGTCATTTCCGCTGGGCCATGGTGTTCAGGCCAGCAGGCTGGCGGATTTGCAGCAAGCGCTGGTGGCGCTGGGGCGGCACACATGACGCCATCGGACAAGTTCATTGCACTGAAGAACAGCGTCAGAACGCTTTGGGAGCGCACAGTCCTGTATCACCGACGCCTCAGCCAAGTGCTGGGCAAGTCGGCGCGAGTCAGACCCGCTCATCACCGTCTTGCGCAGGCACATCTGGCACCTTGCCCATGTAATGTTCGAAGTTCCTGCGATGGCCCTTGGCGGCTTCCGACTTCAGGAAGTCCAGCGTCAACACCGAGGCCATCTTTTCGGCGGCCGCACTGGCGATGAACTGGTTCACCGAAATCTGGTCGCGCTCGGCAAGCTCCTTGATCTTTTGATGCACGGAGTTCGGCAAACGGATGGTCAATGCGGTCATGTCGGGCTCCTCAACTGGATCAGAAAGTCGGCAGGTTTGATGGCGCGCACATTCAACGACACGGCACGCTGAAAGTACTTCACGTTGTGCGTCACGATGAAGGGGCTGCCCGACGCAACCGCGCACTCCAGCAGCATGTCATCGTCGGGGTCACGCAGAAAAGGGCGCCACAAAAAATGCACGTCCTGTAAATGCGCGAGCGACACCAGGTAGCGCAGATAGGCGAGCGTGGCATTCACTGTCACGCCTGGCGGCCTGTGCTCCGGCCGCGTCAACACGGCTTGCCATTCTGTGTACAACGCCACCGTCAGCGCCATTTCGAAGTCGCGGCTGGGCAGCATCGACATCAGTTGGTAACTTGCCCCATTTCGCGCGCGCGCCGCAGCCACCAAAACCGATGTGTCCAGAACTACACGCACAGTGACTGCACCAAGCATTGCGGTTGCACCAGTATAACCACATTTTTCGCCGCTGACGATGCGGCGTTTCACCGTTCCGTCAAGCCGCCGCGGCCGCGCGATGCCGGTGCAGCCGCCGCATCTGCGCGCAGTCCACCGCCCAGGTGACGAGGCGGGGGGGCCACAGGCAATCTCGCCGAGCACGAACGGGTGCATGAGCCCGCCCGGCCGCCCGAAGGGCGAATACCGGAGGGCGAAGGCCGAAGGTACCCTGATGAGCACCTGGGCTCGCTTCTGCAAATCGACCAGCTGGGCATCGCAGCGGCGAAGGTGGTCGACGCAAATGTCAGTGTCGACCAGGATCAAATCGGGCCTTGAGTGCGCCTGCGAGGCGCCGCCTTCAAGCTGGGCTGCGTGCCGCCGAGCCGGGCCAGGCGCCTGGCGCTTTCGCGTTCGATCAGCGCCTTCAATGCCTCGCTCAGCAGCGCCGAGCGATCCATGCCGCCGACCAGCTTGGTTGCTTTCGCGAGGATCTCGTCGTCGACGTTGACCGTTGTGCGCATGTTTCGAACCCCTTCAGTCAGCGTCACGTGAGCTTGATTGGTGTGCACGCCTGACGCACCCGGTGGCCCCCGCCACGGCGTTCAAGCCTTGCAGCCCTGCAACTGCCGGCTGTAGTTCGACGCCGAGCGCACCACCGCGGTGGCAGCGCTGCGGCTTTTCGCGTTTGGGCCATGTGCCAGCGTCAAACGCGGCTCGTACTTGTCGAAGAACGCCTGGAACATCTCGGCGCCGAGCGTGCCCACGGCATGCAGCTCGTCGCTTTCGGCGGTCCACTCCAGCGCGATCATCGCCAGCGGCTGCGGCGCCGGCCCGCTGATCACCTTGCCGCCTTGGGTGGGGTCGTAACGCGAGTTGTCGCCGCAGCAGTGCACCACGTGCGCGGGCTCGCCGGCCAGGCCCTTGCGCAGGTTGATGAAGCTGATCTCCGGCGTCGGGTACATCAGCTTGTGCGCGCAGATCGCCGAGTAAGCCACGATATTGCGCTGCGCGCCGCTGCCCGGCAGCGACTGGTAGCGCTGTTGCTGGGCGCTGCTCAGGGCCACCGGCGCGGCCGGGCGCGGCAAGGCGATCAGGAAGACCGGCGTGGTCTCGAACGGGTAGTTGAAGATGTGGGGCTCGCCGGCAGGCAGCCTGGCACTCCTGAACGGCCGGCCCGATGGATCGACCAGCAGCGTGCGGCCATGTTCGCGCCGCGCCGCGGGCGCGGGCCCTTGCGCCAGGGCCAGCGGGCCGCCCAGGCAGGCGGCGCCGATGCAGGCGGCGGCCTGCAACACATCGCGCCGGCAGGGTGGGCGCGGGCTGCGTGCGGGCACGGGCCATTGGTTTGCATCCATCACGTCTCTTCGCGGTTCATGAAACGCTGCCAACGTTGCACGAACTTCGCGCTTTGAGCAACTGAAGCCCGCGCCGGCGCACCGGTTTGGCACTGAGCTTGCCCGGCCGCGCTGGCGTGGCTTGTGCGTGCGCAAGCTGGCCGCGGCGGCGCAAGCTTAGAGTCTGGGTTGGCCATTGGCCCATTCCCCCGGCATGGCGCTGCCGGCCTGGCATCACGCCACCGACACCCCACCGACACCCCACCTCATGCCCGCCCCCACCGCCTCCTTGCGCCCCGCGTTGACCTGGCAGGAGCTGCTGCCGCCGCTGCGCATGGGTCTGGCGGCGTTTGCCCTGTTCGCCATGGCCGTGCTCCTGGCGCGCGAGTTCGCGGCGCCTCTCCAGGGTGTGCTGCTGGCGCACCCGCGGCTGGCGGTGTTGATCTTCTTCGCCACGTCGATGACGGCGGTGTTGCTGCCCCTGTTGACCAACTTGCCGCTGGTGCCCCTGGCGGTGTTGGCCTGGGGCCCGGCATGGACGGCGCTGTTGCTGCTCGCGGGCTGGGTCGCCGGGGCTGCCCTGTCGTTCCTGCTCGGGCGCCATGCGCGGCCCTTCATCCTGCGGCACTTTCCGTCGGTGGGCCGGCACGCGAACATCGACCGGCTGATCCACCCGCGCCACCGCATCGCCTCGCTGATCATGCTGCGCATGACCTTCCCGGTGGACGTGCTGTCATACGCGCTGGGCCTGTTCAGCCGCCGCACCACGCTGGGCGAAAACGTGGTCTCCACCGCCGCGGGTGGCGCGCCGTTTGCCGTGCTGTTTGCGCTGGTGCCGGCGCTGCCGGCAGCGGCGCAGGTGGCGGTTTTCGTGGCCAGCACGCTGGTGTTCGCGCTCTACATGGCCTGGGTCTGGCGGGGCACGGGTGCCGCGACAAGTGCTTTTAAACGTTAGTCCTGCAGGCCCCCGCCCCGCACCCGCACCCACCGCTCAATCGACGATCGCCTGCGACACCAGCTCCTTCATCATGCGGCGGTAGCCGGCGCGCAAGGGGCTGGGAGCCTGCGTCATGTAGACCGCGCAGATCTGCTCTTTGGGTTCGGCCCAGAAGTAGGTGCCGGCGTAGCCCGCCCACATAAATTCACCGGCCGAGCCTTGCACGGCGGCATTGCCGTCACCCGGGCGCACCAGGAAGCCCAGGCCGAATGAATAGCCCGGCGAGCCGAGCAGCAACATGCCCGGGTTCGAGGTGGTGTTGACGCCGGCCAGATGGTCACTGGTCATGTGGCGCACCGTGGTGCGCGACAGGATGCGCGCACCGTCGAGCTGGCCACCGTTGAGCATGGCCTGGCAGTAGCGCAGGTAGTCGCCCGCGGTGCTGACGCCGCCGGCACCGCCCGAGTCGTTGCCGGGCAACTTGCTCACATCCACCAGCTTGTTGTCCACGCCGGTGGCCGGGTCCTTGGCAAAGGGCTCGGCCAGCCGCGGCAGTTTGGGCGCGGCCACCATGAAGCCGCTGTCAACCATCTTCAGCGGCCCGAACATGCGCTCTTGCATGAAATCGCCCAGGCGCTTGCCGCTCACGGCTTCGATGACCCGGCCCTGCACGTCCACCGACAGGCTGTATTCCCAGGTCGTGCCGGGCTGTTGCGCCAGTGGCGCCTTGCCCAGGGCCTCGGCCATTTGCGCGCCGGGCTGCTCGCGGGCATCGAAGTCGAGCGTGGGCTTGTACACGCCGGCCTTGACGTAGGCGTCGCGCACCAGCGCGTTGCGCGTCAGCTCACCATAGGCGATGCCCGAGGTGTGGCGCAGCAGGTCGTAAATCGTCGGTTCGCGGTTGGCCGCTATCAGCCGGTTGTTCACCGCGCCGCTCACCGGGTCGAGCGCGGAGACGCTGACCATCGGCGCCTTGAACGCGGGCAGGAACTTGGACACCGGGTCGGTGAGCTGCACCTTGCCGTCTTCCACCAACATCATCAGCGCGGTGCTGACCATCGGCTTGGTCATGGAATAGATGCGAAAGATCGAGTCTTCCTTCATCGCGCCGCCGGCGTCGCCACCACTTGCGCCGTTCAGGCTGCCAAAGGCCTGCGCATACACCAGCTTGCCCTTGCGCGCCACCATCACCACCGCGCCGGGCAGCCGCTTGTCGGCCACTTCTTGCTGCAGCACGGCGCCCAGCTTGCCCAGGCGTTCGCTGGACATGCCCACCGATTCCGGGCTCGCCTTGGGCAGCGCCTGGGCCGCTGCGCCGAGCGCCCACGCGGCCGCGACGGCGCCCAATGCACACTGCATGCTCTGGTTCAGCTTGTTCATGATCTGTCTCCTTGGTTAACGTTTGAGTGAATTGGCACGGATGTGCTGTGCACGCCGCCCGCAGCCGCTTGCATCATCAAGGCTTTGGGGCCAACGCGGCCACGTCGCGCGCCAGGGCACGTTGCTTGATCTGCTCGAAGTCAGCCGGCAGTGTATGGCGCTGCCAGCGCGGGCCGGCGCGGCCCACGGCACTGGGCAAGCTGTGGCCCAGCAGATCGCTCAAGTGCGCGGTGGCAGCGGCCAGGCCTGCCACCGTCAAGCCGCAGTCGTGGCCCAGGCACTGCAGCAGGTGAACCACATCTTCGGTGGCCACGTTGCCGCTGGCACCCGGCGCATAGGGGCAGCCGCCAATGCCACCGAGCGATGCATCGAAGCGCGTGATGCCGGCTTGCAGCGCAGCAAACACATTTGCGCCGCCCAGGCCACGGGTGTCGTGAAAGTGCGCGGTGAAGGCGATGCCGGGGTGCGCGGCGCGCACTGCCCGGCACAACGCCAGCACCTGGGCCGGGTCGGCCATGCCGGTGGTGTCGCACAGGGTGATGCGCTGCACGCCCTGCGCCGCAAAGCGGCCTATCCAGCCGAGCACCGATGCGGCGGACACGTCGCCCTCCATCGGGCAGCCGAAGGCGCAAGACAGCGACACGTTCACCGCCACGCCGGCTTGCTGGGCCAGCTTGTTCACCTCGGCCAGTGTGCGCAAGCTCTGCGCCTGCGTCATGCGCAAATTGGCCAGGTTGTGCGTGGCGCTGGCCGACATCACCAGGTTGAATTCATCGGCTCGGCCGTCAATCGCGCGCTCGGCGCCGCGCAGGTTGGGCACCAGCGCGGTGTATTCCACGCCGGGCCTGCGCTGGATGCGGCGCATCACTTCCTCGGCGTCGCGCAGCGCGGGAATGGCCGCGGGCGAGACGAACGAGGTGACTTCGATCTTGGCGTAGCCCAGGGCGGAGAGCTGGTCGATCCAGGCCACTTTCGCATCGGTCGGCACGAAGATGCTTTCCATCTGCAAGCCGTCGCGCGGGGCGACTTCGTGGATGGCGATGCGAGGGGCTTGCTTCGCGTTCATGGTGTGGTATTCATGCGCTGTGGTCAGGCTGCGGTGTCGTCGTTGGCGGCGCGCGCGGGCCACCCGGCGTGCCCCAGCACACTGCTGTTGTGTTGGCCCAGGCTCGGCGCGGGCGTGCGCAGCCGCCCCGGCGTGGCAAGCAGCTTGGGCACGATACCGGGCACCTTCAAGGGCTGGCCGTTGCCATCTTGCGTTTGCACGATCATCTCGCGCGCCCGGTATTGCGGGTCGGCGGCGATGTCGGCCACGGTGTAGACGCGGCCCACCGGCACGCCGGCGGCATCGAGCGTGGCGATCACCTCGTCAATCGAACGCCGGCGCGTCCAGGCTTCAATGGCGGCGTCAAGCTCGGCCACGCGCGCCACGCGGCCATCATTGCGCGCCAGGCCGGGGTCGGCGCCCAGGTCGGCGCGGCCAACGGCTGCCATCAGGCGGCGAAAGATGCTGTCGCCGTTGCCGGCCACCAGCACATAACTGCCATCTGCACAGGCATAAGCATTGCTCGGTGCGATGCCGGGCAGCGCGCTGCCGGCCGGGCCGCGCACCGCGCCAAAGGCGTCGTACTCGGGCAGCAGGCTTTCCATCACGTTGAACACGCTTTCATACAGCGCCACGTCGATCATCTGGCCCTGGCCGCCATTCACTTCGCGGTGGCGCAGCGCCAGCAGCACGCCGACAACGCCGTGCAGCGCGGCCAGCGTGTCGCCGATGCTCACGCCCACGCGCACCGGCACGCGGCCGGGCTCGGCGGTGAGGTGGCGCAGGCCGCCCATGGCTTGACCCAGTACCCCGAAGCCGGGCTTGCCGGCATAAGGGCCGGTCTGGCCGAAGCCGCTGATGCGCAGCATGATCAGCTTGGGGTTGGCCGCGTGCAAGGCGTCCCAACCCAGGCCCCAAGCTTCCAGCGTGCCGGGCTTGAAGTTCTCGATCAACACATCGGCTTCCAAGGCCAAGGCACGCGCCGCGGCCTGGCCTTCGGGCTGGCGCAAATCAAGTGACACCGAACGTTTGTTGCGCGACTGCACTTCCCACCACACGCTGGTGCCTTCACGCAGCAGCCGCCAGGCGCGCAGCGGGTCGCCGCCTTGCACCGGTTCGATCTTGATCACGTCGGCACCAAAGTCGGCCAGCGTCTTGCCGGCAAACGGGCCGGCGATCAACTGGCCGAGTTCCAGCACCTTCAGGCCGTGCAGGGCGTCTTGGGTGGGCAGCATCGCAACCGCTCAGCAATGGCCGCAGGGCAACGGCGCCTGCGCCCGGCATGCGCGCGGGTCGCGGGCACCGGCCTTCAGGTTGTCGCTGTATTGGGTGAAGGGCATGGCGGCGGCATCAATCTGCGTGAATGCCCTTGGCCTTGATGAGTTGCGCCCAATACGCCGTCTCGCGCTGCACCAACGCGGCCAAGGCGTCCGGGCCCTGGTAGCGAATCTCGATGCCGCTGCGCTCGGCGGCACCCCTTGCCTCGGGCGTGGCCAGGGCGGCCTTCACTTTTTCGGTAAGTTGCTGCACCACCGCCGCTGGCGTGCCGGCGGGCGCGAACAAGGCCACCCAGGCTTCGAGCTCAAACCCGGGCAAGCCGGCCTCGGCCGTGGTGGGCACATTGGGCAGGCCGGGGTGGCGGGTCTTGCCCGTCACGGCAAAGGCTTTCAGCTTGCCGGCCTGCACATGCTGCATCACCGAAGGCGGCGTGGTCATGAACACCTGCACCTGGCCGCCCAGCACGTCTTGAATCGCCGCGCCCGAGCCCTTGTAGGGCACGTGTGTCATGTCGATGCCGGTGGTTTGCTCCAGCAGTGCCGTGCCCACATGCGACAACGAGCCGTTGCCCTGTGAAGCGAAGTTCAGCTTGCCCGGGTTGGCCTTGGCGTAGGCGATGAATTCCTTCAGCGTGCCGGCCGGCACCGAGGGGTGCACCGCGATCACATTGGTGGCCGCGGTGAGCAGCGCCACGGGCATGAAGTCTTGCTGCGCCCAGGGCAGCTTGGCAAACATGGCCGGGTTGCCGACGTGATACGCCGAATACGAAATCAGCAGCGTGTAGCCATCTTTCGGCGCCAGGGCCACGTGCTGGTAGGCGATGTTGCCACTGGCGCCACCCTTGTTTTCAATCACCACCGGCTGGCCCAGCAGCTTGCCCAAGGGCTCGCCCACCAGCCGGGCCGAGGTGTCCACCACGCCGCCGGGCGGGTTGGGCACGATAAAGGTAACCGGCTTGCTCGGGTAGGCCTGCGCCCAGGCCGGGCTGGCAACCAGGGCCGGCGCCAGGGCCAGGGCGGCGGTGATGACGGTTTTTAACGCGCGGCGGTGCAGGGGCATGGGGTGTCTTTCGTTTGTGGGGGCTGGTCGACATGTCGGGATGTTGCCAGCTTGCGGCGTTGCAAGGCAGCGGCGCGATCGCAGGCACTTCACAGCCACTTGGGTTGCCAGCATGACAGCATGACAGCATGACCACCTCGACCATCACCACCACCACCACCACCACCCCTCACCTCATTGTCATCGGCGGCGGTTTCGCCGGCCTGTGGTGCGTGCGCGCCTTGGCCCGCGCGCGCCTGACCGTCACGCTCATCGACCGCGCCAACCACCACCTGTTCCAGCCTCTGCTGTACCAGGTGGCCACGGCGGGCTTGTCGGCGGGCGACATTGCGGCGCCGCTGCGCCACATCCTGCGCGGCCAGCGCAACGTGAGCGTGCGGCTGGGTGACGTGAGCGGCATCAACACCGCCACGCGCAGCGTGATGCTGGCCGACGGCACCGTCTTGAACTACGACTACTTGCTCGTGGCCAGTGGCGCCACCCATGCCTACTTCGGCCGCGACGAATGGGCCGAGTTTGCGCCGGGCCTGAAGACCTTGGACGATGCGATGGCCCTGCGCCGCAAGGTGCTGCTGGCCTTCGAGCAAGCCGAGAACGCGAGCAACGCGGCCGAGCGCGACGCCTGGCTCACCTTCGCCATCGTGGGCGCCGGGCCCACCGGCGTTGAATTGGCCGGCACGCTGGCCGAGATCGCGCGCCACACCTTGGCCGGCGAGTTTCGCCACATCGACCCGGCCCGCGCGCGTGTGCAGCTCATTGAAGCCGGGCCGCGCGTGCTGGCCAGTTTCCCGCCCGAACTGTCGGCCAAGGCCGAACGCCATTTGCGCGACTTGGGCGTGCAGGTGTTGACCGGCGCGCCAGTGCAGGCGATCGACGCTAACGGCTACCTGCGTGGCGGCGAGCGCACGGCCGCGCGCACCGTGTTGTGGGCCGCCGGCGTGGCCGCCTCACCCCTGGGCGGCATGCTCGGCGCGCCGCTCGATCGCGCCGGCCGCGTGCAAGTGCAAGCCGATTTGAGCCTGCCTGGTGGTTTGCCCAATTCGGCGAACGTGTTCGTGGCCGGCGACCTGGCCGCGTTGACGCAGGCCAACGGCACGCCGGTGCCCGGCGTGGCGCCAGCGGCCAAGCAGATGGGCGCGCATGTGGCGCGGGTGATCACCGCGCGCCTGGCCGGCCAACCCGCCCCGCCCTTCGTCTACCAGGACTACGGCAACCTGGCCACCATCGGCCGCATGGCCGCGGTGGTTGATTTGCGTGGCGTTCACTTCTCGGGCCTGCTGGCCTGGTGGTTCTGGCTCGCCGCGCACGTCTTCTTCCTGATCGGCTTTCGCAACCGCTTTGCCGTGCTGCTGAACTGGGCCTGGGCGTATTGGACGTACCAGCGCCATGCGCGGGTGGTGTTTGGTGTGCCGGCGCAAGAGCGGCCGCCCGCGCCCGGCGCCAGCCCACCGCAGTAAGTTTTGGGAGTGCACCCGGGCGTATAAGCGTGCCCAGGGCCGGCGTGGGCGGGCCGCAGGAGTTCTGCCTTGGCCTGGCGCAACACCTTCAGCGTCGCATTCACCTGCCTGCTATGCGCTTGCGCCGCACCTGGCGCACCCAACGCAGCGCCCGAGCGCACGAGCATGGACGCCGGGGCGCGCCTGCGCAGCCTGCTCGACGCCAGTGACGAAGCCTTGCTCGACCGCAACCCCTTGTACGCGCTGTACCGCGGCGACACGCGGCGCGCGGCGCAGCATGGCGACTACATCTCGCCGGCTTACGTGCAGGCCGAGCACCAGGCGGCGCAGCGCGATCTGGCGCAGTTGGCACAGATTCCACGCGACCCACTCGCACCCGATGATCGGGTGGCCTACGACACTTTCCGCTGGTCGCGCGAAATTGAACGTGAGCGCAACGCGCCACCCGCGGCGTCGTTCTGGCCCCTGCTCAAGCTTGACCAGATGAGCGGCTGGCATATGTACTTCCCCGAGTTGTCGTCGGGCGAGGGCGTGGCGCCCTACCGCAGCGTTGTTGACTACGACAACGGCCTGGCGCGCATCAATGGCTTCGTCGACTGGCTCGATCGCGCGGTGCAGCGCATGCGCGAAGGCCAGCGCAGCGGCGTGGTCTTGCCAAGGGTGGTGGTCGAACGGGTGATCGCGCAGTTCGAGCGTTTCGCCGCGCAAGGCTTCGACGATTCGCCCTACACCGGCCCGATCCGCAAGCTGCCGGCGGACATGGCCGGGGCCGACAAGGAACGCTTGACCCGGGCCTACGCAGCGGCGCTGCAAGACAAGCTGCGCCCGGCCTTCGCCCGCGTGCGCGCCTTCCTGGCCGACGAGTACCTGGCCACGGCCCGGGCCACGGTGGGCTTGTCGGCCTTGCCCGGCGGCGCGGCTTACTACGCGTTCCTGATCCGTTCGCACACGACCACAGCCCTCAATGCGGCACAAGTGCATCGGCTGGGCCTGAGCGAGGTGGAACGCATCACGGCCGGCATGGCTGAGGTGATGCGCGAGGTGGCATTCCAGGGCACGCTCACGCAATTTTTCGAACTCCTGCGCACCGACGCCCGCTTCGCGCCGGCCTCGGCCCAGGCGCTGGCCGAGGGCTACGCCGCCATCGGCCGGCAGGTTGATGCGGCGCTGCCGCGGCTGTTCAACGCTCAGCCCAAAACGCCACTGGCCATCCGCCCGACGCCCGACTACCAGGCACCCACCGGCCCCGGCGCCAGCTACAACCCCGGCTCGCTGGACACGGGCCAACCCGGCGTGTTCTTCTTCAACACCTTCGACCTGCCCAGCCGGTACCTGTGGGGCATGGAGACGCTGTACCTGCACTAGGCCACGCCAGGCCACCACATGCAAAGCGCGCTGGCAGCCGAAAACCTGGCGCTGCCCAAGCTGCTGCGCTTCGGCGGCAACACCGCATACGACGAAGGCTGGGCGCTGTACGCTGAAAGCCTGGGCCCCGAGTTGGGTCTGTTCAAGGACCCGTACCAGCGCTTCGGCCACTACAACGGCGAAATGCTGCGCGCCATGCGCCTGGTGGTCGATACCGGTCTGCATGCCAGGGGCTGGACGCGCGAGCAGGCCATCGAGTACATGCTGGCCCATTCGGCGATGAGCCGCACCGACGCAACAGCCGAGGTCGAGCGCTACATCGCCGACCCCGGCCAGGCGCTGGCCTACAAGGTGGGGGCGTTGACCATCCAGCGCCTGCGCCAACGCGCCGAGCAGGTGTTGGGCCCGCGTTTCGACATCCGCGCGTTTCACCAGCAGGTGCTGGGCACCGGGGGCGTGCCGATGGCAGTGCTTGAAGAAAAGATTGAAGCCTGGATCGCTGCACGCTGACCCGCGCCAGCGTCATGCACGCCAGCGTCAATGCACGCCAGCCGCATGCACGCCAACATCAAGCACCCGGCCCGCAATCCAGGCAGCGCTCCACCGGCACCGGCCCCATGCGCAGCGCGCGCTGCAACTGGCGCAGCGCAGTGCGCAGGCCTTCTTCGATGACCGGGTGGTAGAACGGGCTGTCGAGCATCTGCTGCACCGTGTCGCCGCGCTGCACGCACCAGGCCAGCAAGTGGCCGATGTGCTCGGCCGCCGGGCCGATCATCTCGGCGCCCAGGAAGCGGCCGGTGCCGCGCTCGCCATAAACATGCACGGCGCCCTGGTTGCGGCCGATGACGCGGCTGCGGCCCTGGTCTTCGAACGAAGCGCTGCCGGTTTCGAAGGCCACGCCGCCTTGCTGCAACTCGGCATGGCTGGCACCGGCCAACATGATCTGCGGCTCGCTGAACACCACGGCCAGTGGCGTGCGGCGCGGGCGCACGCGCACGTCCGGGAAGCGGCCTGCGTTGTCGCCGGCAATGCGGCCGGCATCGGCGGCCTCATGCAGCACGGGCCGGTCAGCCTGCACATCGCCGGCGATGAACACCGGCGCGTTGCCGCACTGGCCGGTGCGGCGGTCGAACCGCGGCACGCCGTTGGCGTCGAGCGGCAAGGTGGCGGCCGCCAGGCCCAGCCCAGCCACATTGGGCTGGCGGCCGGTGGCGGCCAGCAGCCACTCGAATTCTTCTTCGTGGGGCTGGCCGTCACGGGTGGTGCAACGCATCAGCACACCATTGGCCAGGCGCACGGGCTGCAAGTCTTTGGCCCCCAGCAACAGCGGCAGCTCGCCGGAAAACACATCGCGTGTCAGCGCCTGCAAGACCGGGTCCGTCAACGGGCCCAGCCGCTCGCTGCGGCCATACAGCCGCACGCGCACGCCTAGGCGGTGCAGCGCCTGCGCCAGCTCCAGCGCGATCACGCCGGCGCCGGCCACGGCCACCGAGCTTGGCAGCGTGGCCCAATCGAACACATCGTCATTGACGATCAGCCGATCACCCAATTCATGCTGCCAGGCCGCCGGCCGCACCGGGTGCGAACCGGTGGCGATGACGATGCGCGCTGCCTGCACGCGGGTGTGGCCATCAACCTCCAGCGTGTGGTCACTGACGAAGCGCGCCTGGCCGCGCAAGCGGTGCTCGGCCGGCCAATGCTCGACTGCATCGAGCACGAAGCCCACAAAGCGGTCGCGTTCGCTGCGCACGCGCGCCATCACGGCCGTGCCGTCAACGCGCAAGTCACCCCCATGCACACCAAAGCGGCTGGCGTGGCTGATGGTGTGGGCGGCATCAGCCGCCGCAATGAGCAACTTGCTGGGCATGCAGCCCACGCGCGCGCGCAAGTGGTGCCGTAAGGGCCGCCTTCGATGACCAGCACCTTGGGTGTGTGGGCGAGCGCGGCGCGGTAGGCCGACATGCCGGCGGTGCCGGCGCCGACGATGGCCACATCGGTGTGAAGCGTGTTCATGGTTGGCAGCGCTCGTTGCCGTGGAGGCTGTGAATGTGCTTGATGCCGCAGCCCTGCGCAATGCGCGCCGCATCAAACACCGCCCTGCGCCAGAACGATTGCCAAGCGTCACTCAACAACGCGACCCGTGCGCCGGCACCGCGCGCGCAAGGCCTACTGCAGCGCAGCGGCAGGTGCTTGAAAGCGCAGCGCGCTGGCCATGGGCGGCAGCTCGGCCGCCAGGCGCAAGGCGTCGCTGATGCGATGCACGCCCAGCTTGTTGCGCAGGGCCGCAACCTGCGAACGCACGGTGCTGACCTTGACGCCGAACTGCTCGGCCAGGCTTTCCACTTTCTGCCCATCCAGCAGGCCGTTGAGCACGCGCTTTTCGGCCAAGGTGATGGCATGCAGGCTGCACAGCATCTCCACCACCAGGCCCGGCGCCATGCTGCGCCGGCCGAGCAAGAGCAAGACCCGCGGCGCGTTGCCCGCGCGCCCGGGCAACGGCTGCGCAGAGACCATCAAGCGCCCCGCCGCGCCCTTGAGCAAATGTGGCTCTGTCACTTTGCTCAACCGCTCAACGGGGGCGGGCGATGTGCTCGTTGGCCTGGGGGCACTGCTGAGCATCACCAGTTGACGCCGCCCGTTCAGCGCCGCGGCCATGGCGTTGGCCAGGGCGGGTCGTTGCGACGAGTCGGCCGCGCAAACGTACTGCCCCGAGTGCGTGGTCAACAGGCTGCCCCAGCGCAGCTCCTGCTGGCCCGCCGCGTTGGCGTGCACCAGCAGGCCATTGGCCGCGCAGACCAACATGCCAACGTCCAACTCGTCAATGAGTTCGCGCATGCAGGCGGCGGACAGGGTCTCGGCCACATCGCTGTTACGCAGCGCCGCAGCAGCCAACGGGGTGCTGGCAACGCGGGCAGATACCAGGCTTTCGTTCATCACAATCTCCTCAATTTGTGAGACGCATCGTGGCGCGAAAGCGATAAAAATGAATCGATAGGGTGTGAGGCGAGGTTAAAGCTTGCTAACCGGGGAGGTGAATATGACCAATTGGAGCGGTGGGCTCGGCGCTGCCAAAGATGCGCTGTGGGTCGAACAGGCCGGCGTGAATGAAGGCGACAACTGGCTGCCCTTGAGCCACGGCGAGCTGCATGTTCGCCACCCGGGCCATGGCTGGTGTGCCGGCATGAACCCGGCGCTCGACCTGGACAAACATGCCCAAGCCGCCGCAACGGGCTATCTGCATGCCTTGGCCGAATGGGTACCCGTCCTGCGCCATGCGGTACAGGCTCTGGAAAACGGGCAAGGCGGTTTTGGCTGGCTGCCCATTGGCTGGGGTTTGACGGCCGCGCTGCCGACTGATGCCAACCCGAATGTGTCGTTCCTGCTCACCCGCGGCGACCCGAACGATTGGCAGGAAGCCAGCCTGGTGTTGCTGGCCGCGCGCCGCCTGAACGGCAAGGCCATGGGTGATGCGGTGGGCCTGCGGGTCACGGCGCATGTCACGCGGAGTGACGCCAAAGCGCCGTGGCAATTGCGCTTTGCCAGCTTGGCAGCGTCGCGCCTGGATCAAGTGGCCGTGGCCTTGCCTGCCGGCCTGGCCATGGCGCTGGGTGCTTCACGCGCGCCGAGCCTGCGCCAGGCCATGCGAGCGGCGCTGGCGGTCAATCATGTCGCCGTGCATGCCGTTCACAGCGCCGCCGCTGACGACGACACCTGCGAGCTGCACGGCATGGGCCTGCGCACGCCCGAAACGGTGCCGGCAGACCCGCCTGGCGCGATTCCCAGGTCGCGCGTGTATGGCTTCTCAGTGCGGCTGAACCTCAAGACCCATGCTGTGCAAGCGCTCAACCTTGAGGCCATGGAGGCGCGGATGAGCCCGCCGGGCCACCCCAAGGGCACATACCGAAAGGCGCAGCCTGTAGGTACACCAGTGAGCACCTTGCGCCTGTTCGAGCGCGACCCCGCCAGCATGGGCACGGGCACGGGGTTTGATCGCCGCCGGCCTGGCCAGCGCAGCGCCGAGCTGGACGCTTACCGTGAATATGTGGTGGCGGTACCGTACGAGATGGCGCCCGTGAATGCGGTCTCGCTGAAGCAGCCCGACGCCTGGTTTTGGGTCACCCACGAGAGCACATCGGTCACCGGCAAGCGCGGTGCCGCGCGCGTGGCGGCGGACCTGAAGACTGCCTTGCTGCCGCTGCCCACGCCCGCGCAGCGCGACCCGCTGCAAGTTCTGCCCCTGCACAGCGACGACCTGGCGGCCGCCCAGGCCTACCTGCGCGCCAAGGACCTGTTCGACCGGCTTGATGCCTACGGTTTTAACGTTTCGCATTACTTCCGCCACGCGCAACTGCCGCTGGAACTGCGGCCACGCGCGCGCCTGCTGGGCACGTTTCACGGCCGCACGGTGAATGCCGAGGTGCGGCCGTACTTTCGCGGCACCGTACCTGAAGTCGATGTGCTGAGTGAGGCGCCCGTGGGCGACACCAAATCCAGCAAAAACACGCCGCCATTTGCCGCCAACCAACGCCCCAGTTTGCTGGTGCGCCTGGGCAGCGCAGACACCCATGTGCGCCGGGGCGCGCAGGCCCTGGGCCTGGCGGCGGATCCGCGCTGGGCTTGGCATGAATTCGGCCATGTTCTGAACTTTGCCGCCACCGGCGAGCTCGAGTTCGCGTTTGCGCACAGTGCCGGCGATGCGCTGGCTGCCATCACCGCCGACCCGGATTCCTGCCTGGCCGCTGATGATGCGCTGCGCGGCCACACCTTCCCCTGGGCCCACGTGCCGCGGCAACATGACCGCCAGGCCGGTCAAGGCTATTGCTGGTGCGGCGCGCGCAGCCAGTTGCGCTTGAACCCTGCGCCGGCATGGCGCCATTACCGGCATGGCTACTTTGAAGAACAGTTGCTCGCATCGTCGCTGTTTCGGCTGTACCGCTGCCTGGGTGGTGATACCGGCCTCATGCCTGAGCCGCCAGAGGCAAATGCGCCGCCTGAATCAATCGTTTTGACGCCCGCGCAGCAGGCCGACCTGGCCTGCCGGCGCAGCGCCAGCGATTACTGCGTGTATCTGATCATGCGGGCCATTGCGCTGCTGGGCCCCAACGGCGTGGCAGCGGCGCGCAGCGTGGGCCAGTTCGTGGGCGCCATGATCGATGCCGACCTGGGCACAGGGCCGTGGCTCATCTACGCGCCCTGGCCCTACCGCGATGGCACGCTGCGCACGGTGAGCCGCCGCGGCGCGCGTGTGCACAAGGTCATTCGCTGGGCGTTCGAGCAGCAAGGCTGGTACGCCGCGCAAACGCCCGGCGCGGTGGTTGAAGGCCCGGGCCAGGCGCCGCCGGTGGATGTGTTCATCGCCAGCCGGCGCAGCGGCCCGGCGGGTGGCTACGAGCCCGTGCCCTTGCGCTGGCACGAGCAAGGCGTGGGTGGCTGGTACGCCCACCCGGGCGCCATCTCGCGCAGCGGCGCCGGGCAACTACAGGTTCAGGTGAGTCAGTGTGGTTTGCGCCAGGCACGTGATGCGACGCTGCGCGTGTGGGTGTGCGCGGCAAGCGTCCAACCCCTCAAATGGGAGCGTGTTGTGGCGCGGCCTGACGAAAAGGTTGTCGGCCTGTTCACGGCAACAGTGCCTCTGCATGCGCAGTGGGTTTTGGCCTGCGTTGACTGCGCTGCTGACCCGAGCAACCTGGCTGCTGATGAGGCTTCACCACCCACTGACCGTGCCGACCTGATGGAACTGGTGGCGCACGACAACAACCTGGCGCTGGCCTGTTTACCCTGAAGTTTGGCTGCCAGGCCGGCGTGGCCGGCCTGGCAACGTAACGCGACCTCGCGGCCGTCTAGCCTGAAGTTCCCCCATCCCCCGCCCGAATTCTCCTGTTCCATCAACCACTTGCGATGGATTTCGCGTTTGGGTTTCTGACTACGGTTGGATAGCCTGG
>JAYUQE010000254.1:0-4070 GCA_043756905.1 Burkholderiales bacterium
GGCGCTGGAAGCGGCCACCACCGGGGTGACGGTCAACGCCATCTGCCCGGGCTGGGTGCTCACGCCGCTGGTGCAAAAGCAGCTTGATGCACGCGCCGCCGCGCAAGGTATCAGCATGCAAGAGGCCATGCGCCAGTTGCTGGCTGAAAAGCAGCCCTCGCTGCAATTCACCACACCCGAACAACTGGGCGAACTGGCGGTGTTCTTGTGCTCGCCGGCGGCCGACAACGTGCGCGGCGTGGCCTGGAATGTCGACGGCGGCTGGCTGGCGCAATAAGGCGCGCAGCGTTGGCGGCGGCCGCGGTACTTCCGCTACTTCCGCTATTTCCGCTACTTCATCTGCACGCTGCCGCTCACCGTGACCGTGACGCTGGCCTTGCCCGCTTCAACCGGCAGTTCTACTTCGGCCGGCGCGCTGGCCAGGCGGGCGTGGGCCATGGGCACGGGCCCACCTCCCGGCGGCTCGCCGGCCGCCACATGGGCCTCACGGATCACATAGCCGCTGTAGCCGAACTGGCGGGCATGGCTGTCGGCGCGGGCGCGAAAACGCGCAATCGCCTGGGCACTGACCTCGCCTTCCACGCGCTCGCGGGCCTCGCGCGACAAGCCCCAGCCCACGCGCGCGATGCTCAGGCCCTGAATGCGCCCGGCCAGTTGCGCCAGGCCGGTGGCGTCGCGCCCTTCCACCAGCAACTCGGCGCGGCCCTGCCAGCCGTTCATGCCGCCTTTGGGCGCATAGCGCGGGTTGAGCGCGAAGGTGCCCGTCTGCACCTCGATCTGGCCGACCCGTGCCACGCGCCGCGCCTCGGTGAGCGCCAGGTCGAGCGCCTGCTTGAGTTGGGCTTGAACTTGCGCCGCATCAACGCCCTCGCGCTGGATGGCGAACACGATCTGCAGCCAATCCTTGGGCACTTCCACGCTCGCGCTGGCGCTGAGCATCAACACGCCTTGGGGCGCAGCCGCCGGCGTTTGCGCCAGGGCGGCGGGCGGCAGCCAGGCCAACACCAAGGCTGCCAAGGCGGCCGACGCAGCAATCGGGAATGAATTCATTGGGCGGCTCGTATGGTTTGATAACAGTGCGCTGCGCAGGCGCTGTGACGGATATCACCCGCTTTGCGCGCAGGGCCGGCTACGGCCCGCGAATGAACTGAAACAGTTGGTCAATTTGCACCCTTGCCCCGGCAGTTTCACTAGCACAATTCGCTTGTTACATCTTTGGGATGGGCGATGAACGCTCCTGCAAACACCAGACCTGACCGCATTGTTGTCGTTGACGATGATGCGCGCATCCGCGACCTGCTGCGCCGTTACCTCACCCAGGAGAACTTCGAAGTCTTCCTGGCTGAAGACTCCAAGGCGCTGAACCGGGTGCTCATCCGCGAGGCGGTGGACATGATCATCCTCGACCTGATGCTGCCCGGTGAAGACGGCTTGTCGATTTGCCGGCGCTTGCGTGCGGCCAACGACACCACGCCGATCATCATGCTCACGGCCAAGGTTGAAGACGTCGACCGCATCGTCGGCCTCGAAGTCGGCGCCGACGACTACCTGCCCAAGCCGTTCAACCCGCGCGAGTTGCTGGCCCGCATCCACGCCGTGCTGCGCCGCCGCCCGGTGCTCGAAGCCCCCGGCGCGCCGGCCAAGGAAGCGCAGATCGTGACCTTCGGGCCGTTCGAGTTTGACCTGTCATTGCGCAAGCTCACCAAGGAAGGCGCGCAGATTTCGCTGACCACCGGCGAGTTCTCGATGCTCAAGGCCCTGGTGCGCCACCCCAGGCAACCGTTGAGCCGCGACAAGCTGGCGCAACTGGCGCGCGGCCGCGAGTTCGAGCCCTTCGACCGCAGCCTTGATGTGCAGATCTCGCGCCTGCGCAAAATGATCGAGCCCGACCCGTCACAGCCGCGCTACATCCAAACGGTTTGGGGCGTTGGTTACGTCTTCGTTCCAGACGGTACGAACTGACCGCTGCGCCTTGCTGTTACCCTGCGGGATGACGCTCCCGCATGGTTTTTGCATTGAGTTGACAGCGTGCCGCGCCCCTCTGTTGGACTGACCCTTTTCTGGCGCACCTTTGCGCTGCTGGCGTTGTTGGTGGCCGCGGCGTTGGCGGCGTTCAGCGTCACCTTGCGCGTGCTCGACGCCGAGCTCGAAGCGCCGCGGCAAGCCGAACGCCAGGCCCACCTGGTGGCCCTGGTCAGCCCGCTGTTGCGTGGCGTCGAGCCCTTGCAGCGCCAGGCGCGCTTGAAGGCGCTAGGCAGCGCAACCGGCGTTCGCATCTTGCCGCGCGAACCCAGGGAAGCGCTGGAACCCTTCGAAACCGACCGCCAGACCCGCGCCATCGGCCGCCTGCTGCGCCAGCAGATCGGCGCCGATACCGTGCTGGCCAGCAGCGTGAACGGCGTGCCCGGGCTGTGGGTGGGCTTCTCGCTCGACCAGGACCGCTATTGGCTGAGCCAAACCAACTATGTCGTCGCCCCGCCCCGGCCCGGCGCGTGGTGGGGCTGGGTGTTGGTGGTGTTGATGGCCATTGCGGCGGCGTGCATGTTCACGGCGCGCCTGGTGAACCAGCCGCTGCGCCAGTTGTCGTTCGCCGCCAGCCGCATCCGCGAAGGCGACCTCGATTCGCGCCTGGATGAAAACACCCTGACCAGCGAGATCCGCGAAGTCAACAAGGGCTTCAACCGCATGGCGCGCGAGCTGGCCAAGGTGGAAGAAGACCGGGTGGTGATGCTGGCCGGCATCTCGCACGACCTGCGCACGCCGCTGGCGCGCCTGCGCCTGGAAACCGAGATGAGCGTCAACAACGAAGACGCCAAACGCAACATGGCCACCGACATCGAGCAGCTCGACGCCATCATCGACAAGTTCATGGACTATGCGCGCCCGGGCAACACGCAAACCGCGCCGGTGCGCCTGGCCCAGCTGATCGACCGCGAAGCCGCGGCGTTCCGCGACCCGCGCGAAATCCGCATCGCCTCGCGTGTGGCCATCGACGTGACGGTGATGGCCGACGAAACCGAACTGGGCCGCGTCTTTTCCAACCTGTTCGAAAACGCCCGCCGCTATGGCCGCGGCACCTACACCGGCATTGCAGTGGTCAACGTCAGCTATGTGCGCACCGGGCCCTGGGTCATCGTCACGTTGCGCGACCACGGCCCGGGCGTGCCGCCGGAAAAACTCAGCCAGCTCACCACGCCGTTCTTCCGCGGCGACGCCGCGCGCACCGCCGCCACCGGTGCCGGCCTGGGCCTGGCCATCGTCGAGAAAGCGTTGCAGCGCATGGGCGGCCACCTGGAGCTGGCCAACGCGCCCGACGGTGGGCTGATGGCGCATATCAGGTTGAAGCGCGGGCCCTGAATTAGGCCGTCAGCGCGCCTCAGCCCGGCTTGACCAGCAGGCACACGGCGCGCGCTTCGATGGCGCGGCCCTCGCCCACCGGGCCCATCTTCTCGGCCGTCTTGGCCTTGACATTGACCTGATCGACAGCAACACCGAGCGCCGCGGCCAGACTGGCACGCATGGCCTCAATAAAGGGCGCCAGCTTGGGCGCCTGTGCAATCACGGTGCTGTCGACATTGCCGACCTCGTAGCCCGCGGCGCGCACCCGCCTCGCCGCCTCGGTCAACAGCCGCATGGAGTCAGCTCCCGCGTAGGCCGCGTCGGTGTCGGGAAAGTGCTGCCCGATGTCGCCGAGCGCGGCGGCGCCAAACAAGGCGTCGGTGATCGCATGCGCGAGCGCGTCGGCGTCCGAGTGGCCCGCCAGGCCATGGCTGTGCGGGATCGTGACGCCTCCGAGCACCAACGCCCGGCCGGCCACCATTGCATGGGTGTCCCAGCCCTCACCGATTCGGATCGAGGTCGTTGCGTCAGTCATCGTCTGCGAGTGTACGGGGCTCGCTAGAGCGTCATTCGGCGCGCAGCGCGGTGACCGGGTCGAGCCGGGCCGCGCGACGGGCCGGCAACACGCCGGCAATCAAACCGATCAGCATCGACCCGGCCACCGCCGCAGCGACGAAGGTGGCCGGCGTGTGCACCGGCAGGCCCGGCACCAGCAGGCTCAGCAACTGGGC
>JAYUQE010000255.1:0-4062 GCA_043756905.1 Burkholderiales bacterium
CCTGCCGCGGCACACCGCCGGCCAGCAGCCAGGCCTGGCAACTGCCCAAGGTGGGGTGGCCGGCGAAGGGCAGTTCGCGTGCCGGGGTGAAGATGCGCACGCGGTAGTCGGCCGCGGGCTGCGTGGGCGGCAACAGGAAGGTGGTTTCCGACAGGTTCGTCCAGCGCGCGAAAGCGGCCATGCGCTCGTCGCTCAAGCCCTGCGCGCCATGCACCACGGCCAACGGGTTGCCGCGCAGGGCTTGCGCGGTGAAGACATCGAGTTGATGAAAGAGGTGTTTCATGATGGCGTGTCGTGTAAGAGCTGACCCAACGCGGCCACACCCATGTCGATCTCGTCTGGTGTGGCGGTGACGAAACTCAGGCGCAGCGTATCGCGCCGCGGCGCGCTGCAATAGAACGGCGCGCCGGGCACGTAGGCCATGCCGCGGGCCACGGCTTGCGGCAACAGGGCCGTGGTGTCGCGCTCGCCGCCCAGCTCGACCCAAAAGAACATGCCGCCGCTGGGCAGTTGCCAGCGGCAGCCCGCGGGCAGGTGGCGTTGCAAGGCGGCATGCATGGCATCGCGCTGCAGCCGGTAGCGCGCGCGCACCCGGGGCAGGTGCTCACGCAGAAAGCCATTGCGTATGACCTCGTGCGCCACGCGCTGGTTGAAGCCCGGCGTGTGCAAATCAGCGGCTTGCTTGGCCTGCAACAGCTTGGGGTAAAGCGCGGCCGGCGCCACCACGTAGCCCAGGCGCAAACCGGGCGCCAGGATCTTGGAGAACGAACCCAGGTACACCGCACCCTCACCGGCGGTGGCGGCCAGGGGCGGCGGCGGCGGTGCGCCGTACCAGAGCTCGCCGTACGGGTTGTCTTCCACCAGCGGCAGGTTCAGGCGCGCCGCCTTTTGCACCACGGCCGCACGGCGCGCCGCACCCATGGTGCGGGCGCTGGGGTTTTGAAAGTTGGGTTGCAGGTACATGAACCGCGCGCCGCGGGCCAGCGCCAGGCCATCGGGCAGCGGGCCTTCCTGATCGCACGGCACGGCCACGAATTCGGGTTCATAGGGCGCAAAGGCCTGCAGCGCACCCAGGTAGGTGGGTGACTCCACGGCCACGCGCGAGCCGGCGTCGATCAACACCTTGCCCACCAGGTCGAGCCCCTGTTGCGACCCGCTGGTGATGAGCACCTGGCCGGGCTGCACTGCCATGCCCTGCGAGCGCAACTCGCCGGCCACCCATTCGCGCAGCGGCCCGAAGCCTTCGCTGGCGGCGTATTGCAGGGCCTGCGCCGGGGTGTCGGTGAGCACGCGCTGGCAGGCTTCACGCAGGGCCTGCACCGGAAAGCCCTGCGGCGCGGGCAGGCCGCCGGCCAGGCTGATGATGTCGGGCCGCTCGGTGACCTTGAGGATCTCGCGGATCACCGAAGGCTCCATGCGCGCAGCGCGCGCAGCGGTCGTCCAGCTCACGGTGTGGGTCATCTTGGTTCGACTTCCTTCGAACGTTGTACCGGCATGCGCGTGCCGGCAAACACGGTGGCCATCACCACCAGCGAAAAGGCCAGGGCGGCCGGCTGCAGCGCCTCGCCGGCAATGGGCGCGGCGAACAGCAGCGCCAGGAAGGGTTGCAGCAATTGCACCTGGCTGACGCGCACCGCGCCGCCCACGGCCAGGGCGTGGTACCAGGCAAAAAAGCCCAGCCACATCGACACCAGTGACACATAGGCAAAGCCCAGCCAGGCAGATGGCAGCACGGTCTGCGGCTGCGCCGGCAGCACGGCCAGCGCCACCGGCAGCGTGAGCGGCAGGCTCATGACCAGCACCCAGCAGATGACGCGCCAGGCCGGCATGTGTGCGGCCGCACGCGCCCCGGCCACATAGCCCACGGCGGCGCTGAACACGGCGCCCAGCAGCAGGCCATCGGCCGCGTGCAACTGCCCGCCGCCGGCATACGCCGCAAAGCCGATGACCAGCGCACACCCCAGCACGGCACAGGCCCAGAAGCCGCGCGACGGGCGCTGGCCAAACGCCCAGGCGGCCAGCACCGCGGTGGCCAGCGGCAGCACACCGGTCACCACTGCGGCGTGCATGGCCGGCACCTGGCGCAGAGCCAGCGCCAGGAACAGCGGGAACCCCACCACCGTGCCCAATGCGCTGACACCCAGCATGGGCCACAAGGCCGCACTCGGGCGCGGCACGCGCAGCACAGCCAGCAGCGCCAGGCTGAGCAACCCGGCCACCGCAGCGCGGCCGGCGGTGACGAACAGCGGCGGCAATTGCGGCGCTTCTTGCGGGCCCACGGCCAGGCGCGTCATGGGCAGGGTGAGTGCAAACAAGACGACGCCGAGCAGGCCCCAGGCCAGGCCGCGGCGTTCGGCCGCGGCGCGCTGCGCCGCGCTGTGGAGCAGCGCATCAGCGGGGGTGGGGCGGGCGGCGGCCATGGGCCCAGTGTAGTCACCGTGGCCAGCACAGAGCCAGTACACTTTTACGAATCACCGGTAAAACTGTACTGCCTGCTTTCACCATACATGCCACCCCGAATGCCCGCCGCGGCACTGAGCCGCCAGGCCGATGCCACCCTGGCTGAACAGCTCGCCGAGCGCTTTGCGCAGCGCATCGAGCAGCGCCTGCTGGCGCCCGGCGCGCGGCTGCCGTCGATCCGCGAATGCGCGCGCGCTCAAAGCCTGAGCCCGAGCACCGTGGTGGCGGCGTACGACCGCCTGCTGGCCCGCGGCCTGGTGCAGGCGCGGCCGCAGCGCGGCTACTTCGTGCGCGAGCGCGCCGCGCCGACCCGCGTTCGCGGCGCCGCGACGCAACCACCCACGCGGCCGCCGCCCGTCAGCGCCACCGCACTGATCCGCGGCATGCTGCAACGCGATGCACGCCTGGGTGGCCCCGGGCTGGGCACCTTGCCGGCCGAATGGCTCGATCTGCCCTTGCTGCAGCAAGCGCTGCGCAAAGTGCTGGCCGACCCGGAACAGGCCGCGGCAGCGCTGCACTACGGCCACCCGGCGGGCGAGCCGCGGCTGCGCGACCAACTGCGCCACAGCCTGGCCGAGCTGGGCATTCGCGCCAACACTGAACAGATCGTCACCACCCAGGGGGCGATGCAGGCGCTCGACATCATTGCCCGCACGTTGCTGCGCCCGGGCGACCCGGTGCTGGTTGACGAGCCCGGCTGGGCCGTCGAACACGCGCGCCTGGCCGTCGCCGGCATGCAGTTGCTGCCGGTGCCGCGCGGCGAAGACGGGCCCGACCTGGCCGTGATGGCGCGTTTGATGAAGGCCCACCGGCCGCGCCTGTATGTCACGGTGTCGGTGCTGCACAACCCCACGGGGGCATCCTTGTCGCTGCAAGCCGCCCACCAGGTGCTGCAACTGGCGCATGAGCACAATGTGCACATCGTTGAAGACGACACCTACGCTCACCTGGCCAGCCCGCACCTGCCGCGCCTGGCGGCACTCGACGGCCTGCGCCGCACCATCTACGTGTCGGGCTTTTCCAAGTTCCTGGCGCCGGGCTGGCGGGTCGGTTACCTGGCCGCGCCGGCTGCGCTGGTGGAGCGCCTGGTCGACACCAAGCTGCTGAGCAGCCTGACCACGCCAAGTTGGCCCGAGCTGGCGCTGGCGCATTGCCTGGAGCAAGGCCACCTGTTGCGCCATGCCGAACGCCTGCGCCAACGCCTGGCTGCCGCGCGCGCACGGGTCGTGAAGCTGGCCCAGGCGCACGGGTTTACATTTGCCACGCCGCCACGCGGGCTATTTGGTTGGATAGAAGTGGGCGCTGACACAGAACGTGCCGCGCGGGCGCTGTTGGATGACGGCTGGCTGCTCGCACCGGGTACGCTGTTCCATGTGCCGCCGCGGCCCAGTACGCTGATGCGCATCAACTTCGCCACCAGCCACGACGCGGCCTTCTGGCGTCGGCTGCAATCGATGGCAAGGGGCCCGGTTTAAGGGGGGTGCGTGGAAAACCGGGGCTCGCCACAGGTGTAAGTGCCCGTTACCATACGGTGCAAGACGTTTGTAACGATGTACGAATCCACCCTGCCCCCCGGTTCGCCCGACCTGATGCGCGTCAGCG
>JAYUQE010000256.1:0-11542 GCA_043756905.1 Burkholderiales bacterium
GGAATTGCAGGCCCTGGCCGGCGGCAGCGCGTTGATGATGCCGGGCCGCGGCAGCCTGACCAAACCCTTCGCGCACAACGCCATCAACACGGCGCTGAAAACGGCGCTGAAAGGTCAGGACATTCCGGCCTTCACGGTGCATGACCTGCGGCGCACGGCTTCCACGCTGCTGCATGAAAACGGCTGGGCGTCAGACGTGGTGGAAAGGGCCTTGAACCTCACCACCGGCGGCGTGCGCGGCGTTTGCGACCGGGCCAAATACGCACCTCAGCGGCGCGACATGTTGCAGTTCTCGGCCGACTTCATTGAGCAACTCATGACCATCGGTACGGTGATCTTCGGGCGCTTCAAGCCGGCTGCATGACATACACACAATCATGCACCGGCACAGGCGTACACTGAAGCCATGCGATACAGCTTCGACCCGAGCAAGCGGGCGCTGAACCTGAAGAAGCACGGCTTCGACCTGGCCGACGCGCAAGGCGTCATTGAAGCCGGCGAGACCGTGACCTTCGAGGATCAGCGCTTCGCCTACGGCGAAGAACGCTTCGTGACGCTGGGGCCGCTGGGCACCACCCTGGTGGTGATCGTGACGGCGGAAGTGCAAGACCACATCCGCATCATTTCGATGCGCAAGGCTGACCGACATGAGCAAGCGATCTACCGCAAACACCGCCATCAGTGACGAGGCGCCGCTGCGCGCGGCCGACATCAAGGCCGGGCGGTTGGTGCTGCGCCAGCGCGGCCCCGGCGGGGCCGTGCTGCCCAACAAGCAGCGGGTAAATATCTTTCTTGACGGTGCGGTGATCGAGCACTTCAAGGCCAAGGCCGGCAGGCGCGGTTACCAGACCCTCATCAACGAAGCGCTGAAGCAGGCCATTGCAGCGGGGTCGCTGGAAACCGTGGTGCGCAGGGCAATCCGCGAGGAATTACGCAAGAGCGCTTGAGCGTGTAAGCCGCGCCCATCCCAACGGGGAGAAAACCGGGTTCCCCTGCCCGGCTGGCGCGGCACCTTTGTCAAGGGCGCACGAAGGGGCGCGATGTGAGCAAGCGTCTCAAGCTCAAGGACTGGGTGACACTCGATGATGCGCCGAAGCATTTTTCGATCATGTTTCGGCCAAGGTCAAGAAGGTGTGCCGCGAGCTGCTGGCGACGCTCAAACGCGAGAAGCTGGTGCTGGGCTGGCGGGCGAAGCAACGGGCCAAGGCGGGGTGATGCAGGAGATGAAGCGGAAGATAGGTCGCTTACCGGCGCAGTTCTCTCCGGCATTGAAGAGCGATAAGCTCGTCAGGGCCTATGCGTATGTATACAACCACAACTGAGGGTAACTGATGAAGCACTTTGAGGAGCTGCTCTTGTCGCTTGGAGCGTCGCGGAGTACCGAACTCCTAGCGGGGAGGCATTGGACACTTTGGCAGGCGGAATTCCGAACTCCCGTGTCGATCGTCAAGGGAAACTACCTCTACCTGAAGTCGTCCTGTCCGCTGCAAGAGGCTTCGTCCAGGAACCTCAGCAATATAGCCGCGCACTGCGGAAGTGAGGGGTACCAGGTCGTGGTCCCTCCGAGAAGTGATCTTTCACGAGACATCGCAAACACAGCTAGTAGGTTCCGCGCGACGTCAGGGAAGACGACGCAGGTCCTACTCGAAGATCACCTGCTGAAGGGAGTTGACTATCGGCCGCTTGAGCATGAGGAGCATTTCATTTCTCCTACGCTTCGCGTTCAGGGGTCTGAGAGCGGGCGAGATGGACTGCAGTTCCTGACAAAGTGGCTAGTGGGGCAGGAGTCGGCACCGAGCGGGGCACCAATCGGTTTGATCTGCGCCGATGGTGGAATCGGCAAGACAACTCTTGCCCGTGAGCTCTGTGAGTCGGTTCGGCGGGAACCATCCGCGAGTACTTCCATTACTGATCGAGGCCGCGCAGTGGAAGAACATCGCAAGCACGGGGTTCACACTCGATACGCTTTGGGACATCGCGATCGCTCGACGCTTGGAGCATGGCAACCTCCTGAGGTCCAATCCCGCCGCACTGCGAGTGCTGATGCAGGAGGGCCTGCTGGTCGTCATCTTTGACGGCTTTGATGAGTTGGCTGCCCTTACCTCCGACAAGAATCGACCGCAAGAAATTATCGCGGAGTTGCGAGAACTGTTTACGCCCGAGGATGAAGCCGCGACAGCCCGCGTAATACTTACGTCGCGGACGACCTACTGGCGATCCATCTCCGACGCGATTGGCGCAGACGGCGACGTTGAGGTGTTTCGACTCAGCGGGTTCGACAATGACCAGCGGAAGGCGTACTTCCAGAGCCGACTGAATGACCCAGAGCAACGCGACCTAGCGCAACGATTGGCGCGCCAAGTCAGTGGTGCGATCTACGCGGTCGAGGCTCGAAATCACGGCCACACCGAAGACCTAAATGAGGATCGGATCTCAGGCACACCGTTCATTCTTTCACTGATCGCTCACTACGTTGAAGGCAGTGCCGGGGAAGAACTGTCGCCCTATGACGCGGATCCGCTGGAGCCTCTGCTATTGGGTGTTTGTAGGCGCGAGAACATCCGCCAGGATCTGCGCATTCCGCCCGAGAGACAGATCGCGATCCTTGAGGAGATATTTCGCGCCTCTGACCTTGAGATCAGTACCAAGGACGTGGACCTCATTCTTCAGCTTTTCGATGTTGACGATGCCAGCGTTCGGCAGCGCTTTGAGAACCACTTCCTGCTGCAAAGGGTTCGGCCAGATGCACTGGGCGCGCGCTACGAAGTGTTGAAGGTGTACTTCGTGGCCAGGTTCTTGGCCAAGGGGCTCCAAAAGCTCTATAGCGCAACGCCGGAGAAGGAAATCGCGCAGACCTTATCCCGGAACGCAATCGGCCAGAGTCAGGTAGCGGAGTGGCTGGCGTGGCAATTGAAGAGGCTTGACGCGGATCGTCTGTTGGCGGCGATTGCGCACGCCTTCGAGATAATTTCGCAGCCAGCGAATGCGCAGTCGCGACACAAGGCAGCGATAGCGCTCTGTCACTTGATCTCGTTGCTGGTCACCGACAGCGACAAGCAAGGACGTACTGAGGAGTTTCTGCGCCTCTTGTCCGGGGGTGGCTATGTCCGCGGACCGCAAGTCAAGCGGCTCACATTCGCCGGCAAGCTCCGATCATTTGACTTCAAGGAACGTACCTTCGAAAGCTGCACTTTCGTGGATGTCGAATTTAGCGGGTGCGCGTTTTCGGAAACCACGGTCTTTCGCGGGTGCACCTTTGAGAGTGTGCTTGACTTCTCGAAGTGCGATGACATTGGCGCAATTCAGGTCGTCGATTGCCGGCTCTCAGCTGAGGCCGAGCTAGCGATTAGTCATGCGAAGAGTCGCCCTCCTACAGCCGAGGTGCGACGGACCTTTGCAGAAGAAGCTCTGACGCGAGCATTGCGCAAGTTCAGGGGGACTCAGGGTTTCACGGAATCCAGGTACGCCGCCGAATGGCAGGAGCGAATCCAAGGAATCCGTTCAACACTGAGGTGTGGGAGTCGCTTCGAAGAAACAATGTCATTTCGCCGCATGAGACTTCGGGTGTCTCGGACGGCGGATTTCACATCATTGAGGACAGAGACGCTCGGCGGGAGGTTCAGCAGTACCTCGACAATGGCATTCTTGGCGCTAGCCTGCAGCAGGTGCTTCGCGATTTGGTCAATTGAACAGACACCATGTGTGCCGTTCCATCAGGGCAGCCATCAGTAGCGTTGGGCTGCGACGCGCCGATGGCGGGAGCTTCCCGAGCCGCAAGACGTTCAAGGTGACATGCTGGCCACGCGGCTTGGGGCTTCGCCAAAGACGTGGTTGTCGCAGTTGGTCGCCAATGCGGCGCCTGAATGCTACTTTCTGCATCGGTAACGGCGCCTCGAACCAACAAGTGCGGTCAGCGCATGACGATGAACGTGATGGCGAGCCCATGCATGCGGGTACCTTCTGGATTGACCGGCCCCCCACATGCTCAGGCTTGTTGCTTCTGGCCGCGGCTTTGATAATTGCCGCGCAGCTGGGTGAAGAGCAAAAGCAGAAAGCGCGAACACCAGCACAACAACAAGATTGCCGGCCAATGGGGGATCGGCAACGCAGCGGCCGCCACCACCGAGCACGCGCATGGACATCACTGCCTTGGTCAACGCCATCCAGGCCCTGACCGCCGAAGATTCGTTTCGCTGCGCGTTGAACCCCGCGCAATGGCAATGGTTGGCCGCCTACATGTCGCGGCGCGAGATTCGCGCCGGCGAGCTGCTGATCCACCAGGGTGAAACCCACCAGGTCGTCTACTTTCTGGAGCAGGGCAACCTGCAGGTCTTCGTCACCGGCGGGCCGCCGGGCAGCCACCGCATCGCGGTGTTGCGCCCCGGCGCCTTGGTGGGCGAGCCGGCGCTGTTCACGCAAGTGCCGCGCATGGCCAACGTGGAGGCCATGACGCCTTGTGTGGTGTGGTCACTTCAGTGTGAGCAGCTCAAGGAGCTGGCCACGCACGACCCGCACGCCACGCTGGAGCTGCTGCGGGCTGCCGGCGCAGTGATGGCCGTGCGCATGCGCATCAACCTGATGCGCGGCGTGCCGATGGCGTGAACCGGGTGCCTGTCTTCAAACGTTAGCGCACGCGCAGCAACTGCTCTTCGGCCAAGGCCAGCGCCTCGGGCAGGCCCGACAGCACCAAGGTGTCGCCGCCGGCCAGCAGCAACGAGTCGGGCGCATCCAGCACGCGGCCCGATGCCAGGCGCACCGAGACCACCCGCACGCCCAGCGCCGCCAGCTCCAGGCTGGCCAGGTCGCGGCCGGCCAGCGCGGTGGCCCCGGGCAAGCTCACGCTGAGCAGCCGGGCTTGCTGCAATTCGGCCACGGTGTCGTCGTCGGCGCCGTGGAAGTAGCCGCGCAGCAGGCCGTAGCGCGCATCGCGCGCGTCGCGGGTGATGTGGATCACCCGGCGCATGGGCACGCCCACCAGCACCAGCGCGTGGCTGGCCAGCATCAGCGAGCCTTCGATCGCCTCGGGCACCACCTCGGCGGCGCCGGCTTCGCGCAGGCGCTCCAGGTCGGTGTCGTCGATCGTTCGCACCACCACCGGCACCTTGGGTGCGTGCTCGCGCACCAGGCGCAGGATCTTCAGCGCTGAAGGCGTGTCGGGGTAGCTGACCACCACCGCGCTGGCCCGGGCCAGGCCGGCGGCCATCAGGCTTTGCAGCCGCGCGGCGTCGCCGAAGACGACGTTCTGGCCGGCGGCCGCGGCCTGGCGCACGCGGTCGGGGTCGAGGTCGAGCGCCATGTACGGAATGCCTTCGCGGTGCAGGATGCTGGCCAGGTTCTGGCCGCTGCGCCCGTAGCCGCAGATGATGACGTGGGCCTGTGCCTGGATGGCGCGTTTGGCGATGCTGGTGAGCTGCACCGATTGCATCAGCCAGTCGCTGGCCGACAGGCGCATCACGATGCGGTTGCTGGCCATCACGATGAAGGGCGTGGCCAGCATCGACAGCACCATGGCCGCCAGGATGGTGCTGCCCCAGCGCGGGCTGACCAGGCCGTGTTCACTGCCCAGGCTGAGCAGCACGAAGCCGAATTCACCGGCCTGCGCCAGGTACAGCCCGGTGCGCAGCGCCACGCCGGGCGCGGCCTTGAAGGCGCGGGCCAGCGCAGCCACCAGCGCAAACTTGGCCAGCACCGGCAGCGTGGTGAGCAGCAGCACCAGCAGCCAGTGGTCCCACAGCTCATGCCAATCGAGCTTCATGCCCACGGTGATGAAGAACAGCCCCAGCAGCACGTCGTGGAACGGCCGGATGTCCGTTTCAACCTGGTGTTTGAACTCGGTCTCGGCCACCAGCATGCCGCCGACGAAGGCGCCCAGGGCCAGCGACAAGCCGGCCTGTTCGGTGAGCCAGGCCAGGCCGAGCGTGACGAGCAGCAGGTTGAGCATGAACAGCTCTTCGCTTTTGCGCCGCGCCACCAGGGTCAGCCACCAGCGCATCAGGCGCTGGCCGCCCACCAGCAACAGCGTGAGCACCAGGGTGGCCTTCACCGCTGCCACGCCGAGCGAGCGCGCCAGGTCGGCGCCGCTGGAGTTCAGCGCCGGAATCAACACCAGCAGCGGCACCACGGCCAGGTCCTGGAACAGCAGCACGCCCATCACGCGGCGGCCATGTTCGCTTTCCAGCTCCAGCCGCTCGGCCATCAGCTTGACCAGGATGGCCGTGCTGCTCATGGCCATGGCCCCGCCCAGCACCAACGCGCCCTGCCAGCCCAGGTCCCAGGGCTTGCCCGCGGCGGCGAAGGCCCAGGCCAGCATGATGTTGCCCAGCACGGCCCCCAGCATCGTCAACGTCACTTGCAGCAGCCCCAGGCCGAAGACCTGGGTGCGCATGCTGCGCAGCTTGGGCAGGTTGAATTCCAGGCCGATGGCGAACATCAGGAAGACCACGCCGAACTCGGCCAGGTGCGCCACTCCAGCCGAGTTGCGCGCCAGCGCCAGGGCGTTGGGGCCGATCAGCACGCCCACCAGCAGGTAACCCAGCGTTGGCGGCAGGCGCGCCAGGCGGCACGCCACCACGCCGGCCACGGCGGCAACCAGGTACAGCAAGACGAGTTCGAGGGTGGTGGCCAAGCCCGCTCCGTGGCGCAGTGCGCTCCTAGAATCGAGCGATGCTATGCGACGCCAAACCGTGCTGAAGCCCGCCCCCGCCTTCGATGCACAACGCGCCGCGGCACTGGCCGTGCGCACCATCGAGATCGAGGCCCAGGCCCTGTTGGCCTTGGCGCAGCGGGTGAACGGCGGCTTCATCGCGGCCCTGCGCGCCATGCTCGAATGCCGCGGCCGGGTGATCGTGATGGGCATGGGCAAGAGCGGCCATGTGGGCCGCAAGATCGCCGCCACGCTGGCCTCCACCGGCACGCCGGCGTTCTTTGTTCACCCCGGCGAGGCCAGCCACGGTGACCTGGGCATGGTGATGCCGGGCGATGTGGTGCTGGCCATTTCCAACAGCGGCGAAAGCGACGAGCTGGCCGCGATCTTGCCGGCCATTCGCCGCATCGGCGTCACGCTGGTGGCCATGACCGGTGGGCTCGACTCCACCCTGGCCCGCCATGCCGACGCCGTGCTCAACAGCGCCGTCGAGCAAGAGGCCTGCCCGCTGAACCTGGCGCCCACGGCCAGCACCACGGCGCAGATGGCGCTCGGCGACGCGCTGGCCGTGGCGCTGCTCGACGCGCGCGGCTTTCGCGAAGAAGACTTTGCGCGCTCGCACCCCGGCGGCAGCCTGGGGCGAAAGCTGTTGATGCATGTGCGCGACCTGATGCGCAGCGGCGACGCCGTGCCCCGAGTCGGCGCCAATGCCGCGCTGCCCGACATGCTGCGCGAAATGAGCCGCAAGGGCCTGGGCTTCACCGCCGTGGTGGGGGCGAATGAGCAGGTGCTGGGCATCTTCACCGATGGCGACCTGCGCCGCCTGATCGAGCGCGGTGCCGACCTGCTGGCGCTGCGCGCCGGCGAGGTGATGCACCGCAGCCCCAAGCTGGTTCGCGCCGACGCGCTGGCGGTGGAGGCCGCCGCGGTGATGGAGCAGCACCGCATCACCAGCGTACTGGTGGTCGATGCGGCGCAGCAGCTCGTGGGCGCACTCAATAGCAACGACCTGATGCGCGCCAAGGTCATCTGATGGCCGGTGCGCACCCGTCAGCGAGCAAGCCAGCGAGCAAGGCAGCGAGCACGCCCACCGCGCTGCGCTTCACGCCAGAGCTGCTGCTGCGTGCGCAGGGCCCGAACCTGGGGTTGCGCTGCGCGTTCTTCGATGTCGACGGCGTGCTTACTGACGGGCGGGTGTACATCGGCGAGGCCGGCGAGGTCTTCAAGGCCTTTTCCACGCTCGACGGCCAGGGCCTCAAACTGCTGGTGCAAGCCGGCATCACGCCGCTGGTCATCACCGGCCGTGACTCACCCGCCGTGCGCAAGCGCATGAATGATCTCGGCCTGGCGCATGCCCGCTATGGCGTGGCCGACAAACTGGCGGCTGCACAGGACATGTTGGCGCAGCTGGGTTGTGGCTGGGACGAAGCCGCCGCCATGGGCGACGATTGGCCCGATCTGCCGCTGCTGGCCCGCGCCGCCCTGGCCTGTGCCCCGGCCAACGCCCACCCCGAGGCCAAGGCCCTGGCCCACCACGTCACGCACGAGCGCGGCGGCCATGGCGCGGCGCGCGAGTTTTGCGACCTGCTGTTGCTGGCCAGCGGGCGCTACGCCGCGCTGCTGCAAGGGCAGTTGCGCACCCTGGATGGCCCCGCCTGATGGCCGTTGAACTGCACCTGCCCGACCTGCCCGAGGTGCCGATCAGCCTGGGCCCGGTGCCAGGCGTGCGCCGCGCCCGCCCGCCTTGGCACCAAAGGCTGCGCAACGGCGTGAGCAATGCGCTGCCCCTGCTGACCATGGCTTTGCTGGCGCTGGGCAGCTGGTGGCTGGTCAAGCACAGCCCGGGCACGCCAGCGGCGCGCGAACCGGGAACCGTGCGCACCGAGCCCGACTACACCATGCGCCGCTTTGCCGTGGAGCGCTTCGACCCTTCCGGGCAGCTCAAGCTGCGCATCGAAGGTGAGCAGATGCGCCACTACCCCGACACCGACCGGATCGAAATCGACACCGTGCGCATTCGCGCCGTCGCGCCCGGCGGGCGGGTGACGCTGGCCCACGCCCGGCGCGCGGTGAGCAATGGCGACGGGACGCAGGTGCAATTGCTCGGCGGCGCGCAGGTTGACAGCGTCGACATCACGGGGCGGCCGCTGCAGATCCAGGGCGAGTTCCTGCATGCGTTCCTGGACACCGAGCAGTTGCACTCGCACTTGCCGGTGACGGTGGTGCAAGGCGCCAGCCGCATTCAGGCCGACGGCCTGGAATACGACCACCTCGCCCGCCTGCTTGAACTCAAAGGCCGCATGCGCGCCGTTTTTGCCGCGCCGGCGCGCAAGGGGTGACCACGATGACCGCGCCGTTGGTTTTCATCACCGGTGCGTCCAGCGGCATCGGCCAGGCGCTGGCTGAACGCTTCGCGCACAGCGGCGCCCGCCTGGCCCTGGTGGCGCGGCGCAGCGAAGCGATCGACGCCTGGCTGCGCGCTCAGGGCATTGGCCCCGAGCAGGCGCGGGCCTACGCCGCCGATGTGAGCGAGCCGGCCAGCATCAACGCCGCGGCGCTGGCCTGCATCGCACAGCAGGGCTTGCCTGACATCGTGGTGGCCAATGCCGGCATCAGCGTGGGCATGGACACCGAGGAGTTCGCCGACCTGGAGGTGATGCGCCGCACCTTCCTGACCAACAACTTGGGGCTGGCGGCCACCTTCCAGCCCTTCCTTCGCGCCATGCGCGCACGCCGCAGCGGCACGCTGGTGGGCGTGGCCAGCGTGGCCGGCATACGTGGTCTGCCCGGGCATGGCGCTTACTGCGCCAGCAAGGCAGCGGCCATCAGTTACTGCGAAAGCCTGCGCACCGAAAGCCGCGGCTCGGGCGTGTGTGTGGTGACGCTGCTGCCGGGTTACGTCGACACGCCGTTGACGCAAGGCAACCGCTATGCCATGCCCTTTCTGATGCCGGCGGCGGCGTTCGCCGAGCACGCCCATGCGGCCATCTTGAAGGGCGACAGTTACCGCGTCATCCCCTGGCAGATGGCGTGGGTGGTGCGCCTGTTGCGTGTGTTGCCCAACGGCCTGTTCGACAGGGCGGTGCAGGGCCGCGGGCGCAAGCGCCGGCAAGGGCAATAGACCAGCATTCGAGCGCAGCAAGAAGAAAAAGCGCGCCCAAACGGACGCGCCTTTCGATTGCACGAGCCCGGCAAGGCCCGTGTCTATGCATTCAACAAGCCCGCAGGCGCGGTGGCCTGGCCACCTTCCTTCAGGCCCGAAGAGCCGCGCTGTGCGCAGGCCCTTCTGTGCCAGGCTCAGTAGCCGCCGCGGCTACCGCCGCCGCCGCCGCCGCCATAGCCGCCACCACCGCCGCCGCCGCTGCGGCCACCACCGCCACCGCCACTGCCGTAGGGGCTACGGCCACCACCGCCACCACCGCTGCCATAGGGGCTGCGGCCACCGCCGCCACCACCACCGGCACCACCACTACCACCGCCGCCGCCGCCATAACCACCGCCACCACCACTGCGGCCACCGCCACCACCAAAGCCGCCGGGGCGCTCTTCGCGCGGGCGGGCCTCGTTGACGACGACAGCGCGGCCATCAATGGCCTGGCCGTTCATGCCGTTGACGGCCGCCTGGGCCTCGGCATCGGAGCCCATCTCGACAAAGCCGAAGCCCTTCGAGCGGCCGGTTTCACGGTCCATCATGACCTTCGCGGATGTCACGGTGCCAAAGGGCGCGAACGCCTGTTGGAGCGTTTCGTCACGCACGGAATAGGCCAGGTTGCCTACGTACAGTTTGTTTCCCACGGGGGAGCCCTCAATCAATAAACACGTTCAAGAAAGACCATGTGGAGCTTGAACCCAGCGAGAACCATTCAGGCGAAGGCAATGCCACCAGACATAGCTGGCCGATTATTGAACGGGTTGCCTGGCGGGTTCAAAGTCTGTCACCGCCGAGTGTTGTTTTGGTGCCTCCGGGCTAACCCTGAATTGTTAGCGCGCCGGGAAAATCCGGATGAGTTTGCCCAGGCGCGTGCCTAGAGTTCGCACTCTCGCGGCCAGTGCCGCCCCGGCTTGTCGTGGCCGGGGCACTGGTTGAGCGGAGGCCGGCAGGAGACAAGCGCTGGTGCATTGACAAGAACGCAGCCATACAAAGACATCCATCGGCAGCGCCACCACCCGTGGCGCAAAGCCGTCCCTGAAGGGCGCCCCCACTCCTAGCTAGGACGAAAAGGCGCCCTTCTTTTTGCCTTACTGCGCCGCCAGCGCTGCCAGCATCGGGCCTTCGCTACCCGTTTCGCGAGCGTGCCCCATGCCAGTTGACCCTCAACTTCGCAACTTGCAGATCGACATTCCCGCCAAGCCCGAATCGCTGGTCAGGCTGTCCTTGCTCATGGCCGAAGAGGACATGAACCTGCAAGCCGCCACCCATCTCATCGAGGCTGACATGGCCTTGGCCGCGGCGGTGCTCAAGGCGGTGAACTCGTCGCTGTACGGCCTGCGCGGGCGCGTGCAAAGCGTGCAGCAGGCCATCACCTACCTGGGTATGCGCGAGGTGGCCGGCATCACCTTCGAGCTGGGCCTGCGCGCGGCGTTTCCGCCCGCGGCCGAGCTGGAACCCATCTGGCAACGCGCCGCCGCGCGCGGCTTGTTGATGGGCCGGCTGGCCTCGCAGTTGTCGCAGGACTCCTGGGCTGCGCATTCCGCCGGGTTGTTTGAAGAGTGCGGCAAGGCGGTGCTGTTCCGCCACGCCGCCGCCACCTACCGGCCCTTGCTGCGCAGCGCTGCCAGCGACACCGAGTTGGCCGAGCAGGAGCGCGCCGCTTTTGGCGTGAGCCACGACGCCCTGGCCGCTGCGTTGTGCGAAAGCTGGGGCGTGGGCCCGGCCGCCGTGGCCAGCGTGCGCCACCA
>JAYUQE010000257.1:0-11513 GCA_043756905.1 Burkholderiales bacterium
CGGGCTGCTGGTCGCGCAGCGCGGTGACGACATCGACGCCCGAGCCGTCGGGCAGGCCCAGGTCGATGAGGGCGAGATCGAACTTCACCGCCGAGACCAGACCCAACGCATCGTGGATGCGCGCGGCCTCGGAGATTTGCGCATCGGGGAAGACTTTCAGCACCAGGGCGCGCATCCAGGCGCGAATCTCGGGCAGATCTTCGAGCAGCAGAATGTTGTTCATGGTGGCATTCAATGGGCCTGTAAGCGAAGCATGGTAGCGCGCATCAGACGACGATGGTGGCCCTCTCCAGCGGGATCGTGAGGCGTATCACGGTTCCAAACCCGGGGCCCGATTCAACCAGGCATTGACCTGCCAATTGCTTGGCTCGGTGCTTCATGCTGGCCATGCCGTGGCCACGGTCGAGCCGGCCATCCAGCTCCATCGGGATGCCTTCGCCGTTGTCTTGCACCACGACCTGGAAGTCGCCGTCGGCCAACGTGCAGCGCAGCGAGCAGTGCGTGGCCCCGCTGTGCTTGATGATGTTGCTCACCGCTTCGCGCAGGATCCGCGTGGTTTGCACGAAGGCGCGTGCCGACAGGGTTTGCGGAAAGTCGTCTTCGCTGGGCGCGCTCCAGTCGGCCTCGATGGCGGCCTGGGCCAGGCGCGACACGACCTCGGCGCGCCAGTCGCCCAGCGCGTCGATCAGGCGCACGGGCTTGCCGGTCAGGCCGCGCACCGACAAACGCATCTCTTCCAGCGCCTCGCGCGCCAGCGTGGAAATGCGCTCGGATTCGCTGGTGTGCACGATGGTCAGCAGCTTGGCACCCAGGTCGTCGTGCAGGTCGGCGGCGATGCGCTTGCGCTCGCGTTCGGTGACCTGCTCGACCCGCAGTTCGCTCATCTGCGTGAAGTTGCGTTCGATCTCGTCGGTGGCTTCGCGGATGCGCGCTTCCAGGATGGCCTTGGTTTCTTCGGCCGACTGCAAGGCGCGCCCGTGCTGCTGCAACAGGCGCAGGCCCACCAGCACCATCATCACCGGCATGGCCATCTGGGCCAGTTGCGTGGCCAGCGAACGGTGCGCGAACTTCTGCGCAAAGTACTCCACCGCCAAGGCCACGAAGGCGCAAGCCAGGAAGCTGGCCATGGGCCAGAAGGCGTGCCGCTGGCGCACATGCCAGCGCGCACCGAGGTACATGCAGGCCGCCCAAAGGGCCTGCGCGGCCAACAGCACATACCAGAAGCTGGCCACCGGATACAGCCGGCCTGGGCCGGCCAGCAACAGGCTCAGCGGCACGACGACGCACTGCACCGCCAGCGCCCAGGTCACCCAGCGCAGCCGCAATTCGGCATAGCGCAGCAGGAACTGCACCCCCGCCAGGGTGAGCAGCGGCAGCATGGCGCACAGCAGGAATTCGGCCACCGAGTTTTCGAACGGCAGGTCGCGCAACCATTTGCGCGACTCGACGACGGCCCAGCCCATGGCCAAGGCGCCGAAGTAGGCCAGGTGGCTTTCGCGCCGGTTCATCCAGCCGAGCACGAACATGAAGCCGCCCATCAACAGCAAGGTGGAGCTCAGCGCCTGCGAGACATCCACGTTGAGCGCCTTTTGCCAGCCGTGGCGCACCGCCAGTTGCGCTTGCGGGCCGATTTGCAGCTCAGACAGGCCGCCTGCGCGGTGCGACGAGCCGGTGTGCGCCAGGGGGTGGCCCACGACCTTGATGTCCAGCGCGTTCTCGCCCGGCTGCATCAGCGCGGCCGGCAGGTTCACCAACTGGGGGTGGTTGCAGTTGTAGCTCAGCGGCTCGGTCATGCGCCCGCCGCTGTAGATGACCTGGCCGTTGAAGAAAACCTCCAGGTTGGTGCACACATGCGCGATGTACAGCGCCATCAGCTCGCCGCTGGCGCGCGCCCCCTCGGCCTGGAAGTGCAGCCGGTACCACACCGGGCCGGGCTGGTCGCGCCGCGTGTGGTGCCACTCGTCGGGCAGTTTGACGACCTTGGCCGACTCGTCGATGGGGAAGCTGCGGCCCTCGCCCACCGCCGACAGCGCCGCATTGAGCGTGACCACCTGGGCCGGCGCGGCCGCACCCGCCAGCGCCAGCAATGCCGCGATCAACCAAGCCCGCAGCGCGGTGAACAACGGCCAGGCGCGGTGAGGGCAAACAGGTGATGACATGGGCGCGCGATTGTGCAGGAAGGGCCCAGCAACGATGCCGCGGAAAAGCGGGGTGCTTGGCCGGCAGCGACAATGCAACGGCCCGCTGCGACACCAAGCCTGACAGGCTCCCAGCCCTTGATCCTGCGCCACAACTTCGATCCGCCCGACAACGCCCGCCTGGCCCAACTGTGCGGGCCGCTGGACGCCCACCTGCGGCAGATCGAAGCGGCGCTGGGCGTGGCGCTGGCCCGGCGCGCGCAAGCCCTGCGCATCGAAGGCCCTGCGGCCGCGGCGCGCCAGGCGCTGGCGGTGCTGTGCCGGCTGTACGAGCAATGTGACGCCCCCCTGGCCCCCGACCAGATCGCCCAGGCGCTGGCCGCGGCGGCGTTGGCACAGGGCAGCGATATCGTGCTGCACACGCGCCGCACCGACCTGGCCGCGCGCACACCGAACCAGGCCCAGTACCTGCGCAACATCCTGGCGCACGATTTGAGCTTCGGCATCGGCCCGGCCGGCACCGGCAAGACCTTCCTGGCCGTGGCCTGCGCCGTGGATGCGCTGGAACGCAGCGCGGTGCAGCGCATCGTGCTCACCCGCCCCGCGGTGGAAGCCGGCGAGCGCCTGGGCTTCCTGCCGGGCGACATGGCACAGAAGGTGGATCCGTACCTGCGCCCGCTGTATGACGCGCTGTATGAACTGCTGGGCTACGACCGTGTGCAGCGTGCGTTCGAAAAAGGCCAGCTTGAAGTTGCGCCGCTGGCCTTCATGCGCGGGCGCACGCTCAGCCAAGCCTTCGTGATTCTTGATGAAGCGCAGAACACCACGACGGAGCAGATGAAGATGTTCCTCACCCGCATCGGCCTGGGTTCGCGCTGCGTGGTCACGGGTGATGTCAGCCAGATCGACCTGCCCAAGGGCCGCACCAGCGGCCTGGTGGAAGCGCGCAGCGTGCTGGCCGGCGTGCCCGGCATTGCCTTCACCGAATTCACGGCCGAAGACGTGGTGCGCCACCCGCTGGTGGCGCGCATCGTGCGCGCCTACGAAGCACAGGGCATGCCGGCTCAGTGATGGCGCTGCCGGCGTTGCAGCTTTCGTTGCAGTTTGCCGATGCGCGGCACCGCGCGCACCTGCCGCGCCACCTGGTGGCGCGTTGCCTGCGCCACGCCTTGCTTGCGCCGGGCGCGATCGCCGTTCGCGTGGTGGGCGAAGACGAAGGGCGCCGCCTGAACCGCGAATTCCGCCGCCAGGACCATGCCACCAACGTGCTGACCTTCGACTACGAGCGCGCACCCGTGGTGCTGGCCGACCTGGTGCTGTGCGCGCCGGTGGTGGCACGCGAAGCGCTGGCCCAGGGCACGCCGCTGGCCGCGCACTACGCGCACCTGCTGGTGCATGGCGCGCTGCATGCACAAGGCCACGACCACCTGCGTGCGCGCCAGGCGCAGGCGATGGAAGCGCTGGAAAGCGCCATCCTGCTCGGGCTTGGGTTTGCCGATCCGTACTGCCGTTGAACCTGGGTTGCGGCGGCTTCAGGGCCGGCGCCGCGACCCCAGGTAACGCCGGCGCCAGAAGAAGGTAACCAGGCCCGTGGCCACCACGCCCATGATGGTCATGGCCACCCAGATGCCCGTGGCGCTGTGTATGAGCGGCAAGGCATCGAAGTTCATGCCGAAGAAACCGGTGATCAGGTTCAGTGGCAGGAAGATGGCTGTGAGCACCGTGAGCGTGCGCATGATTTCGTTGGTGCGGTGGCCCAGCGCCGAAAAGTGAATCTGCACCGCGGTTTCGGCCGATTGTTCGAGCCGGCGCACATGGCCCAGCACGCGTTCAATGTGCTCTTGCACGTCGCGCGAGCGCACCCGCAGCAACTCGCGTTCGCGCCGCGCCGCGCTGGACTCTTCATCGGGCCATTCGTCCAGCGCGTCGAGCCATTCCTGCACCGCGCTGCGCTGGTCTTCGCAGGTGTCTTCCAGCAAGTGCAGCGCATTGCGCGCTTCGAGCAGCCGCTGCCAGCGGTTGAAGGGGCTCTTTGGGTCGAGCAGTTGCGCTTGCAGGTGGCCGAACTGGCGCGTCAGCGAGCGGCGCAGTTCGAGATAACTGTCGACCATGAAGTTCACCATGCGCAGCATCAGCTCGGCCGGGCTGGTGGGCAGGCGCGAGCCGCCGCGGGCGTCGTGCGGGCCCTGCGCATGCATCGCCAGGCGCTGGGCGAAGTATTCGCGCACCGGGCAATCAGATGGGTGCACGGTGATCAGCACGCGGTCGAAGATGGCAAAGCCCACCGGGCTGGTGGCCACCACCGTGGGCAAGGCGTCTTCAGGCTCGGTGGTGGCCGGCGCCATCAGGCGGCGAAAGACCAGCAAGTCGTACCACGAGGTGGTGTCGAACTGCGACCTTAACTGCGCGTTCAACAGGTCGGCCACATGCAGGTCGACCAGGTTGCCGCAGTCCCATTTCGTCAGTGCCGCCTGGATGGCGGGCAACTGCGATTCAAACTGGTCGCGCGCCCAGCCGATCCAGATGAAACCCGCCGCCGGCAGCGCCGCGGGCAGCGCCGGCAGCTCGGCAAAGACTTCGGGCGCGACGTGGAAGACGCGCATCGCGCTTCAGAGGGTGTTGACGAAATGAATGGCACCCGCGCCGGAGTGGCTCAGGGCGCTGGGGTAGGCGCGCCGCGCGGCCCGGGCTGGTGGCCCGGGCAAGCGACGCAACGCCCCCCAGCACCCTGAGCCGCCCGGCCCTTCGGGTAAGGCCCTAAAACGGGCCCACTCGTCGTTGCAAATGCTCGCCGGGCCACCAGCCCGGCTGCGCTTTGCGCCTAGATTGGGCCCGTTTTGGGGCCTTACTCGGGTGCCATTCATTTCGTCAACACCCTCTCAGCCCCGGCGCAACAAGCGCGCGGCGTCGAGGGCGAAGTAGCTCAACACGCCGTCGGCCCCGGCGCGCTTGAACGCCAGCAGCGACTCCATCATCACCGCGTCATGCGCCAGCCAGCCGTTGGCCGCCGCGGCCTTGAGCATCGCGTATTCACCGCTGACCTGGTAGGCGAAGGTCGGCACGCGGAATTCCTGCTTCACGCGGCGCACGATGTCGAGGTAAGGCATGCCGGGCTTGACCATCACCATGTCAGCACCCTCGGCCAGGTCCATCGCCACTTCGCGCAGCGCTTCGTCGCTGTTGCCGGGGTCCATCTGGTAGGTCTGCTTGTCGGCCTTGCCCAGGGTGGCGGCGCTGCCCACGGCGTCGCGGAAAGGTCCGTAAAAGGCGCTGGCGTACTTGGCGCTGTAGGCCATGATGCGGGTGTGGATGCGCCCCGAGCCTTCCAGCGCATCGCGGATGGCGCCGATGCGCCCGTCCATCATGTCGCTGGGGGCCACGATGTCCACGCCGGCCTCGGCTTGCACCAGGGCCTGCTGGGTCAGCACCTCCACCGTCTCGTCGTTCAGGATGTAGCCGGTGGCGTCAAGCAAGCCATCTTGCCCGTGGCTGGTGTAGGGGTCCAGCGCCACGTCGGTGAGCAAGCCGAGCTGTGGAAAGCGCTGCTTCAATTCGCGCAGGGCGCGCGGCACCAGGCCGTCGGGGTTGGTGGCTTCGCGGCCGTCGGGCGTTTTCAGGCTCGGGTCGATCACCGGGAACAGCGCCATCACGGGCACGCCCAGGGTCACGCACTCCTCGGCCACGCTGAACAGGCCGTCGATGCTGCGGCGCTGCACGCCGGGCATGCTGGCCACGTCTTGCGCGCGGCCCACGCCGTCGAGCACGAACACCGGCAGGATCAGGTCTTGCGCCGTCAAGGCGTGTTCGCGCACGAGGGCTCGGGTGAAGGCATCGCGGCGCAAGCGGCGTGGCCGGTGGGCCGGGAAGGTGGCAAGGTGTGGCACGGTGTCCCCCTGTACGCGGTGCGGGGCAGCCCGGCGCCGGGGCGCCCCGAGGGTGTGGCGTGGCGGTCAGCGTGGCCGCTGGACCCCTTGGTTTACGGTATTCCGCAACCTGGGGTGTCTCTGCTAGAGTCGTCAGTGAATGATAGCCGCAAGGTCGTCATTCCCTGCTTTTCCTCCCTGAGCAGGTGCCTTAGCGTGTTGACAGCGATAAGGCTTGCCGGCCCTGATTCACATCAGGGCCGTTTTTTTTGGTTCCGGCACGGCGCTGCGCGCCTTAACGTCGCTGCGCGAAGTTAGCCTCACCGCAGCGGCCCGTGGCCGCTGTGGCTTCCAGTTCAAGCCCGGGCCACATAATTTGCCGCATGAGCAGCGGCTACTTGTGGGTCAAGGCGTTTCACATCGTCTTCGTGGCGAGTTGGTTTGCCACCCTGTTCTACCTGCCGCGGTTGTTGATCAACCTGGCTGAGGTGGCGCCCGCCAGCCACGCCGAGCGCGAGCGGCTGCTGCTGATGGCCCGGCGGCTGTTGCGCTTCGGCACCCTGCTGATGCTGCCCGCCCTGGTGCTGGGATTGGTGCTGTGGCTGGGCTATGGCGTGGGGCGTGGCGGCGCTAACGTTTGGCTTTACCTGAAACTGGTGCTGGTGGCGCTGGCCGGCGGCTACCACCACGCCTGTGCGCGGCTGCTGCACAAGTTTGAGCAAGGCCAGAACACGCGCAGCGCGCGCTGGCTGCGGGTGTTCAACGAAAGCGCCGTGCTGCTGTTCACGGCGATGGTGGTGCTGGTCGTGGTCAAGCCCTTCTGACGGGCTGTGCGCAGCGCACCGCGCAGTTCCGCCGGGCCACTGGCCTGGGCCTACACGGCACTGGTGTTGTATGCCAGCCTGTACCCCTTCGGGCCCTGGCGCTGGCCACCGGGCAGCACGGCGCTGGCCTTCCTGGTGCTGCCCTGGCCGCCGTGGCGCGACCCCTTCGACGTGGCGTCCAACCTGCTGGGCTACCTGCCGCTGGGCATGCTGCTGTACATCGCCGGTGCGCGCCGCGGCCGCCGTGGCGTGCCGGCACTGCTGCGCGCCGTGCTGCCGGCGGCGCTGCTGTCATACAGCACCGAATTGGTTCAGACCTTCTTGCCCGGGCGCCACCCCTCGGCCGTCGATTGGGCGCTCAACACGGCTGGCGCCTGCCTCGGCGTGGGCCTGGCCTGGGCGCTGCACCGGCTGGGTGTGGTGCAGCGCTGGCAGGTTGTGCGCGAGCGTTGGTTCGTGCGCGACAGCGCAGGCGCCGTGGCGCTGTTGGCGCTGTGGCCGGTGGGTCTGCTGTTCCCGGCGCCCGTGCCGCTGGGCCTGGGCCACGTGGGCGGCCGGCTGGGCGAGTGGGCCGCCGAGTGGCTGGACGAGTCAGGTTGGGTGCCGGGGCTGAAGATCTCGGTCGACCTGACCCACGTGCTGCCCGAGCGGCTGGCACCGTTCAGCGACGGCTTGGTGCAACTGTTGGGCTTGCTGGCGCCATGCCTGCTCGCGTTTTGCGTGGCACGCAGCGGCTGGCGGCGCGGCGTGCTGGTGCTCGGCGCATTGGCGCTGGGCTTTGCGGCCACCACCTTGTCCACCGCACTGAGTTTCGGCCCCGAGCATGCCTTGGCCTGGTTCACGCCGCTGACACCGCTGGCCTGGTCACTGGCCTTGCTGCTGGCCGCGCTGTTGGCCGGGCTGCCGCCCAAGCCGGCTGCGGCGCTGGGCCTGGTGGTGCTCACCGCCCTGGTGGTGCTGGTGGTGCAGGCGCCGGCCGATCCGTACTTCGCACAGAGCCTGCAAGCCTGGGAGCAGGGCCGCTTCATCCGCTTCAACGGCCTGGCCCTGTGGGTGGGTTGGCTGTGGCCTTACGCGGCCATGGGCTGGCTGCTGATGCGCTTGAGCAGCCGCGACTAGCCCGCTGACAGGCGCGTGACAGGGCGCCGGAACCTGCCTACCTACAATCCCGCGCCATGAGTTATTACGACCAGCATGTCTTCTTCTGCCTGAACCAGCGCGACAGCGGCGAGGCATGTTGCGCCCAGCAAGGCGCGCAAGCGGCGTTCGATCACTGCAAGCGCAGGGTGAAGGCGGCCGGCCTGGCCGGGCCAGGCAAGGTGCGGGTGAACAAGGCCGGCTGCCTGGATCGCTGCGCCGGCGGCCCGGTGTTGGTGGTCTACCCACACGAGACCTGGTACACCTATGTCGACCATGCAGATATCGACGAGATCGTCGACGCTCATCTGGCCGGCGGCCGCGTCGTGGAGCGGCTGCTGCTGGATCCGGCCATCGGCCGCTGAAAACGCATGAACGCCAGCACGCAGCGCCAGGCCATTGCCGGGCCGGCCGGGGCCATTGAATGCGCCGTCGATGCCCCCGCGGCGGCGCGCGGCGTGGCCGTGGTCTGCCACCCGCACCCGCTGCACGGCGGCAACCTGGACAACAAGGTCGCGCAGACTCTGGCCCGAGCCTTTTTCCAAGCCGGGTTGACGGCGGTGCGCTTCAACTTCCGCGGCGTGGGTGCTTCAGCCGGCGTGCATGACGATGGCGTGGGCGAGGTGCAGGATGCCCTGGCCGTGGCCGCGGCCTTTGCCCAGCCCGGCCAGCCGCTGGTGCTGGCCGGTTTTTCGTTTGGTGGCTTCGTGGCGGCGCAGGCGGCGCAGGCCCTGGCAGCCACAGCCACGCCAGCGGCGCAACTGGTGCTGGTGGGCCCGGCGGCGAGCCGCTTTGCCCTGCCTGCCGTGCCGGCGGGCACCTTGGTCATACACGGCGAGGCCGACGACGTGGTGCCCTTGGCCGCGGTGCTCGACTGGGCCCGACCCCAGGTGCAGCCGGTGACGGTGCTGCCCGGCGTGGGCCATTTCTTTCACGGCCAGTTGCCTTTGTTGAAGTCCCTCGTGGTGGCCGGCCTGCGGGTTTGAAATGAAACACCCCCTACGCGCTTCGCGCGCCCCCTCAAGGGGGCAACGCCAGCGGCCCGGCAAAGCCGGTTCCGCGGCGTTCGCATGGGTTCCGCGGAATTCCCTCCTTTCTTTATGCCCATGATCCAAACCCTTGCCCTGGCCTTGGCCCTGTTGCTGACGCTCACCCCCGCCGCCCGCGCCCAGGCGCCGCAGCCGCCCGAAATTGCCGCGCGCCAGTACCTGCTGTACGACCTGAGCGGCAACCAGGTGCTGGCCGAACGCGGCGCCGACGCCCAGGCCGACCCAGCATCTTTGACGAAATTGATGACGGCGTACCTGGTGTTCAACGCCCTGCGCGACAAGAAGCTCACGCCGGAGCAGACCCTGCCGATATCGCTGCGCGCCTGGGCCGAACGCAAGGGTGGCGGCTCGCTGATGTTCATCGACACCACCATGACGCCCAAGGTGGACGAGCTGCTCAAGGGCATGATCGTGCAAAGCGGCAACGACGCCTCGGTGGCGCTGGCTGAGGCCGTGGGCGGAACGCTGGACAACTTCGTGGCCATGATGAACCGCCAGGCCCAGGCCTGGGGCCTGAAGAACACGCAGTTCAAGAACGTCACCGGCCTGACGGAGCCCGGCCACTATTCTTCGGCGCGCGACATGGCGCTGATCGCGGTGAAGATCATCACCGACCACCCGAACTTCTACCCCAACTACTCGATCCGCAACTTCACGTTCAACAAGATTGCACAGGACAACCGCAACATGCTGCTCGGGCGCGACCCCACGGTGGACGGCATGAAGACCGGCTACACCGACACCGCCGGCTACTGCCTGATCGCCAGCGCCGTGCGCGAGTTTCCCAACGGCAAGCGCCGGCTGCTCAGCGTGGTGCTGGGCACGGCCTCGCGCGAAGCCCGCGCGGCGGAAAGCCAGAAGCTGCTGAACTGGGGCTACCAGGCTTGGGACGCGGTGAAGCTGTTCGACGCCGGCAAGCCCCTGGCCAGCGCCAGGGTGTGGAAGGGCCGCGCCGAGCAGGCGCAGTTGGGCACGGCCGGGCCCTTGATGATCACCGTGCCCAAGGGCGAGGGTGACAAACTCAAGACCGAAATCGAACGCACCGACCCGCTCATTGCGCCACTGCAAAAGGGCCAGGCGGTGGGCAACGTCAAAATCAAGACCGCTGCCGGCACGCTGCTTGCCACCGTACCGCTGGTGGTGCTGGAGCCGGTGGAGTTGGCCGGTATCTTCGGCCGCGCCTGGGATGCGATTCGGTTGTGGATCAAGTGAATAGACCTTCAAGGAGCACGGCCATGAATGCTGAACTGCCAGACACGCTGTGCTATCTGAATGGCGCCTACCTGCCCTTGAACGAGGCCAAGGTGTCGGTGCTCGACCGCGGCTTCACCTTCGGCGATGGCATCTACGACGTGCTGCCGGTCTATGGCCAGCGCCTGTTCCGTTTTGACGAACACGTGGCACGCTTGGCGCGCAGCCTGGCCAAGGTGCGCATCCCCAACCCGCACAGCCGCGAGGCGTGGCTGGAACGCGCACGCCATCTGGTGGCCGCGCTGGCCGCACAAACCGGGGCGCAGGATCAGGTGGTGTACATCCAGGTCACGCGCGGCGTGGCGCCACGCGACCATGTCATGCCTGAAGGCATCACGCCCACGGTGTTCATGATGGCCAACCCGATGAAGCCGCCCGGCGCCGAGCTGCGCCACCAGGGCGTGGCCTGCATCACGGCGCGCGACTTTCGCTGGGAGCGCGGCGACATCAAGAGCACCAGCCTGCTGGGCAACGTGCTGGCACGGCAGATTTCGGCCGACCATGGCGCGCTCGAAACCATCCTGTTCCGCGACGGCTTCCTCACCGAAGCCTCGGGCAGCAATGTCTGGGTCGTGCAAGAAGGTGCGCTGCTCGGCCCGCCCAAGAGCGAGCATGTGCTGGAAGGCATTCGCGTCGATCTGTTTCGCGAGCTGTGCGAGGAATGCGGCATCGCCTACAACCTGCGCCCCATCGCCGAAGCCGACGTGCATTCGGCCGATGAAGTGCTGGTCAGTTCGGCCACCAAGGAGGTGCTGGCCGTGACCAGCATCGACGGCGAGTCCGTGGGCCACGGCGCCGGCCGTGGCAAACCCGGGCCGGTGTACGCGCGGCTGCACGAGGCCTACCAGCGCGCCAAGCAGCAGCAATCGATCTGAAGGTCCGCGAGCACCAGCATGGCCAGCCCCGCGCCGCCACCGCTGATCGAATACCCCTGCCTGTTTCCTATCAAGGTGATGGGTGAAGACGTGCCGGGCTATGTCGATGCCATCGTGGCCATCGCGCGCGCCTTCGACCCGGGCTACGACAGCGCCACGCTTGAGCGCCGCGCCAGCCGCACCGGCCGCTACCTGGGCCTGACGCTGACCGTGAGTGTGCACTCACGTGAACAGCTCGACGAGTTGTACCGTACCTTGAGCACGCACCCTTTGGTCAAGGTGGTGCTGTAGAAGCAAGCCGGTCAGCACCGCCCATTCACCCCACCTATGCCGCGCGCCACGCTCCACGCCAGCGACTTGCCAAACGCAGCGCCCG
>JAYUQE010000258.1:0-11488 GCA_043756905.1 Burkholderiales bacterium
CAGGCGGTGTCGGCCAGGGCCTTGTACTTCAGTTGTGCCGGAAAGGTTCCACCCTTGCAGACCAGGTGCCCTTCGTCGAGCCATTGCTTGACGATGCGCTTGAGCTGACCGAACAGGTGCAGCTTGGGCGCTTCGCCAGGGTCGCGCCACTTGTCGAGCACGAGGAAGCGCGTGAGTTCGTACACCACCTGCGAGGGGCGGACATCGGCTGTATGCGCCAGCGTCAGATCGACTGGTTCACCGATGATGCCGCTGTTGCGCGTTTCGGTAGCGCCCACCAGTTCCGGGGTGAGCGTCAAGGTGGAGTCGTCGTTGAAAGTGGCGGTGATCCGCTCTTCGGGCAGCTCGATGCGGTAGCCCTGCACCCGCGGGAATCGGATTTCGAGCGCGTCGCGCTCGGGGCGCACCGCCTTCACGTGCACCGTCTCGCGCGGCGGCTGCGGCGGCGCCACCACCGGCTCGGCGTTGAAGTCGAACGGGATGCCCAGCACATCGGCGTACTCGACGTTGAAGAGGCCGTCATTGTTCAGCTCGTAGCTCTGTCGCCGCAGCGCACGGCCGATGACCTGCTCGCACAACAGTTGTGTGCCGAAGGCGCGCACGCCGAGCACGTGGGTCACGGTGTTCGCATCCCAGCCTTCGGTGAGCATGCTGACCGAGACGACGCAGCGGATCGATTCGCCCAGCCGGCCGGCCTTGCCCACGGTATTCATCACCTCACGAAGAATCGCCACATCGCCCACTTCCTTGCCGGCGCGCAGGTCATCGGCCAGCTTGCCTCCGCGTTCCAAGGCCTCCCGCTTGAAGACTTCGATCTCAGGCCCGGCTAGGCTGCGGAAGTTGTCGTCCAGCGCCTCGCCGGACTCGAGTTGTTCGCTGTCGATCAGCAGTGTGCGCGGGCGGCCCAGCGGGTTGCCATGCTCGTCGTGGTTGCGGAACAACTCCAGGCGGCCGTATTCGTGCGACTGCGTGCCGTCATCGTTATCACGCTCGAAGCCCGATATGTAGTCGTAGACCAGCTTCGAGGTGGCGGTGTTGTTGCACACGACGATGAAGCATGGCGGCACCTTGATGTCCGCGCGCTGCCACAGCTCAAATGTTTTTGCGTAGTGGCCGTACAGCGCTTCCATCGCGGTGATCAGCGGCGTGGGCAGCTTGTGCGGGTCGAGGCCGGTCGCCGTCTTTCTCAAGCTCGCGCGACCCTTCTTCGGCATGTCCTTGCTGATGTGCTTCCACAGCTCGCGGTACATCGGCATGTCGCCGCCGGGGATGTTGTCGGCGATGGGCACGCGCGGCAACTTGACGATGCCGCACTCGATGGCGTCCATGAGCGAGAAGTCGCTCAACGTCCAGGGGAACAAGGTGCCTTCCGCGTAGCCCGAGCCGCGCAGGAAGAAGGGGGTGGCCGAGAGGTCCAACACCCGCGCGACGCCCAGCTTGCGCTGCACGGCTTCGATGCCGTTGATCCACAAGCGTGCGGCTTCGTTGTTGTGCTCGGCTTCCTTCTTGTCGTCGCCGGTCAGGTCGTCATCGACATCGGCGTTGGCCTCGCCAGCATTGCCACTGCGGGGCTTCTCGCGATAGCAGTGGTGCGCTTCGTCGTTGATGACCATCACCTGGCCCAGGCCCATCAGCTCGGGCATCACGCGCTGGAGCATCTGGCCCTCGGTTTCCAGCGTGTCGAGCGCATCGCCGGTGCGCCCCTGCAGCAGCAGGCGGCCACCTTTGGAAAGCTCGACGCGCTCGCGCAATTTGAAGCCGTGATAGTTCGTGATGACGATCTTGGCCTTGTTCAGGTCATCCAGCATGTCGCTGGGCACAAGCTCGCGGCTGGCGTAGTAGGCGTACGGGTCGTTGGGCTGAAGCACGCTCAGGCGGTCCTTGATCGTGATGCCGGGCGTCACAACCAAGAAGCCGCGCGTGAACTTCTTGCTGCCCGGCCGGCGCACGGAATTGACCGTCTGCCAGGCAATCAACATTGCCATCACGGTGGTCTTGCCGGCGCCGGTGGCGAGCTTGAGCGCGAGCCGGCTCAGGCCCGGGTTGGCGTCGTTGTTGGCGTTGGCCAAATGCTCGAGGAACCGTTCTCCGGCCTTGCCGATTTGCGGCGCCACTTCGGTGAGCCAGATGGCAGTTTCGGCTGCCTCGACCTGGCAGAAGAACGGCCGGGTGTTGCTGAACTTGTGATGGCGCCAGTGCTGAAGCAGACGAGCCGTCTCGGGCGTCACGCGCCAATCGCTCGGGTTGCGCAACGCGCGCCACTTGTCCACTTCCTGACGCACGGCGTTGATGACGGCCGTGTGGTCGTACTGCTGCTCCTGAGTGGACCGTTCATCGAACAGCAGCGCGGTCTGCTTTTCCGCACCCTTGCGCTTCTTGGGCGCGGGAATCGGCATCACGAAATCGGCGCGGCGGCGGTTCTCGGCGATGCGTTGCGTGGGCTGCTTGTCCGCGCCGAGTTCCCAGTGGCGCGTCGGGTACTCGTAGGGCGAATTGAGGATCGGCCGCTCGAAGAAGATATTGCTCATTGGCGCGTGCGGCGCGTGCGGCGCGGTATGCGCCAATCAAATGCCGGCAGGCTTGACATACGCATAGGAGTTGTCTGAATTGATTGTGTGCAGATTGACTGGACGCTTGCAGGCGGTGGCGGGCAATTTCCACGCTCCCAACAACCCGGCGGCAAGGTCGGTGCCAATGCTATGCGATGGCCACGGCGAACCTACCGCCGGGTACCCAGGCCAAATGCTGCATCACCAACTTTCATGAGCCAGCCCAATAGCCCCAACCACCACAATCTCGCCATGTGTGAACACGCCACGAAGGTGCTTCTGCAACGCGCCGCCACCCTGCTCACCGCCTTGCTGCTCGCAGCCTGCGCCGGCGGCCCGGCGCCATTGAAGTTCGACACCTCGCAAGTGGCCCTGGGCCAGGACAGCCGGGTGCTCTTCCTCATCGTCCACTTCACCGCCGAGAGCCTTGAAGGCTCGCTGCGCGCTCTGACGCGCGGGCCGGTGTCGTCACATTACCTGGTGGGCGACGAAGCCGTGCCGCGCATCTATCGCCTGGTGGAAGAGAGCCAGCGCGCCTGGCACGCCGGCGACAGTTTCTGGAAGGGGCATGCGATGCTGAACGCCAATTCCATCGGCATCGAGATCGTCAACCCCGGGCCCGTGCTGCAGGCCGATGGAACGAAGCGTTATGCACCCTTCCCGCCCGCGCAGGTGGATGCGGTGCTGGCGTTGGCGCAAGACATCATCAAGCGCCACAGCATCAGGCCCGAGCGCGTGCTCGGCCACAGCGACATCGCGCCGCAGCGCAAGGACGACCCCGGCCCGCAGTTCCCCTGGCAGCGCCTGGGCGAGTTGGGCTTGATCCCCTGGCCCGACGCCGCGCGCGTGGCGGCCGAGCGGGCCACGTTTGAAAGCGCCGTGCCGGCGGCCGCGTGGTACCAGGCGGCCTTGGCCAAATTCGGCTACAAGGTGCCAGAAAGTGGCGTGCTCGACGAGCCCACGCGCAAGGTGCTGGCGGCATTCCAGAAGAAGTACCGGCCGCTGCAACACGACGGCACGCCCGACGCCGAAACCGCGGCGCTGCTGCACGTGCTGACCACGGCGCCGCCTTGAACCGGCCCCCGGGCATGCCTGGGTCACCACCTCAACAGCCTTGGGGTTGCCAGCGCGCTGCGGGCTGAATATCGTTAGCCGCCATGCGCTCGCGCTTCATTGCGGGCGCTGCCCTACAAGGAGCTGCCATGAGTGGTCTGCATGCCGTTGCCGGCACCGCCAACGCCCAGCGCGTGGCAGACATCGTCTTCGTGCATGGCCTGGGTGGCGACCGGCGCAGCACCTGGATGCACGACACCGAGAACGAAGCCACGTTCTGGCCGGCCTGGCTGGCGCAAGAGTTTCCGCAGTTCGGCGTCTGGAGCTTCGGCTACGCGGCCGATGTGTCGGCCTGGCAGGCGCAGTCCATGCCGCTGGCCGACCGCGGCAATGCGGTACTCGAAGAATTGTTGAACGACGACATCGGCCAGCGCCCCTTGGTCTTCGTCACGCACAGCCTGGGCGGAGTCGTCGTCAAGCAGTTGCTGCATGCGGCGCAGAGCCAGGCCGTAAAGCGCTGGAAGGCGATTGCCCAGGCCACGCAGGGCATCGTCTTCATCGCCACGCCGCATGCCGGCTCGGACATGGCCAGCTTTGCTGAATTCGCGCGGCTGGCCTTGCGCACCAACGAAGTGGTGGCCGACCTGAAGGCGCACGATTCGCGGCTGCGCGAGCTGCACGGCGCGTTCCTGGCCATTCTTGAAGAACGGGCCAGGCAGGGCCGCGCGATCAGTTGCCGCACCTATTGCGAAATGCGCGAACTGCGCCCCGGCGCCGGCGGCTGGTTCAAGGCGCCCAAGGGCTTGATGGTGGTCGACCAGACCAGCGCCGAGCCCAACATCCCCGGCGAACGCGCCTTGCCGCTGGATGAAGACCACCTCAGCATCTGCAAGCCGCCGGATCGAAATTCCCCGCTGTACAAAGGCCTGCGCCGGTTTCTCAAGGAGCTTGAACTCCACCCTTAGCCGCCCCGCCGGCGGCCCAGGCGCCGGCGGGGCAAGCCCTCTACCACGGTGGCGCGGCAGCGCCGCAATTCGCAGCTGGCGCGGCCGCCTTCACTAGCGGCGCCCAGGCCATGCCCGGCGCGGCGATGCCCGGGCCACCAGATATCTCAGCCAGCATGATCAACCGCGAGGCATTGCGCGCCGCCGCGCAGGCCCGGCCGCGGTTTGAAGAAATCTTCGAACTGGTGCGCAGCGCCGACGACGCCCACAAGGCACTGTTCCGCGCCGATCCGGGCCGGCAGTGGGTGCCCTATGAAGTGCCTTATGTGCGCGGCCGTCAAGACCTGGCCCAGGTGCAGCAAGGGCTTGAAGACGCCCTGGCCAATGCCGGTGGGCGCTGCTTGCTGATTGCCGGGCGGGCCGGCATCGGCAAGACACGCGAAGTGGCCGAATGGGCGGCGCAGATGTGCCTGCGCGGCTGGACACTGGCCGTGGCGCGGCCCGACCTGGACGCCCGCATGGGCGCGTTGGCCAAGCTGCCCATGCATTTGCACGACGAAAAACTGGCCTTGATCATCGACAACCTGCACGCCCGCGTGCACAGCAGCGAAGACGGCGAGGCGCCTTACCTGGAACGTTTGTCGGCATGCTTCGATGGTTTGGCCCGGCAAGGCCTGCACAACGTTCGCGTGCTGGCCATTGCGCGTGACGAGCGGCCCTTTCAGCAGTCACTGGGGCTGGCCCCGGACAGCCAACAGTGGCGCGAGTTCGGCGTCTTTCGCATGCCCGACCTGACCGACGCTGCACTGGCCGAAATGTTGCTGACGCTGGCGCACCGGGCTGAACTCGAACTGAACACCGAGCTGGCGCGCGAGCTGGTCAGCAACAGCGACCGCACCCCCAGAACCATCTTCACCAATGTTGACTTGGCCCGGCGCAATCAAGCCACCCTTGGCCATCGTGACTGGCTGCCCACCGAGGGCGAGACCTGGCAGTTCAAGCGGCGAACGCTGCGCGCCCGGTACCCGGCCAGCGAACAGGTTCAGGCCCATCTGCGCCTGTTGGCGCGCCTGGGTCTGCCCGCGCGCAGCGCTTATGTGCGCGCCATGGCAGTTGCCACCGAACGGCCCGCTTGCGACGACGCCCTGCAAGCGCTGATCGACGAAGGCCTGGTCGGCCGCCGGCACGACCGCCTCACGCTGTTCGGGCACGAACAGGAGCGTGGCGATGCGCCGGCCAAGCCCCATGCCGATGACTGGGCGCAAGCCATTGCGGCCATGACAGATGAGTCCAGCCGACAGGCGCACTGGCCCGAGGACTTGTCGATGCTGGCCCTGGCCTTGCTGCGCGCCGACCGGCCCGAACAGATCATTCCCATCACCACCTTGGCCATTGCGCAGGGCCACCCCGGGGCACAACCGTACAAGGCGCGCAGCTTTGCGCAGTTGCTTGCAGGCAGGCTGGACGAAGCCATGGCCGACCTGGGCAGCGCCATCGAACGCGACGGCGCAGATGGCAGCACCTGGCACATGCGTGGCTTGCTGAAGTACCTGATGAACGACGGCCCGGGCGTGCTGCACGACATGGCGCGCGCGCATGAGCTGGGTGAAGACAGCGAAGTGTTGTTCAGCCAATGCGGCATCGCCCACTACTGGGCCCGCAACTGGGCGGCGGCATTCACGCACCTCAGCCTGGCCATCGACCGCTCGGGTGCGCAACCCGACGGCATGCTGTACTTCATGCGCGCCGCCGCGCGCCAGTGCAACGGCGAACTGGCCGGCGCCGTGGCTGATTTCGACGCCGCGCTGGCCCACCCCAGCAACTACCGTGCTGCCATGGCCGTGCTGCCGCAAATTGGCACGCCTGCCGCTGCCAGCCTCATGTCGCCCACGCAGCACCCCTTGCCGCGCACGTTCGAGCACCGCGCCCTGGTGCTCGCCGCTCGCGCCTACGCGCACGCCCTGGCGCAGAGCTGGGCCTTGGCTGAAGCCGATTTCACCGCGGCGCTCGGCCTGGGCATTGGCGACGAGGTGGCACGCGTGGCCGCAGCCTTGGAGGCGTCGCCCCTGCCCGTTGCGAGCCGCGCCTTGAGCCTGATGCAGGGTGAAAGCGGCCTGCCTGCTGGCGACGCCGTGCTGTCTCTGGGCCGTGCCGCGGTGCGCCGCCACCAGGGCAAGTTCGATGCTGCGTTGCTCGACTTTGCTGATGCGTTGCAAGCCGGCGCACTGGCTTGGCAAGTGCAGCTCGAACGCGCCCAGCTCTACCTGCAAACGCAGCAACCGGCGCTGGCCATGGCCGACTGCGATGCCGTGTTGGCCGCGCACCCGCCGGCCGCCGCATTCACCCGTTCCCTGCGCGGCCTGGCGCAAATCCAGCGTGGCGAACTCACCTTGGCCCTGCTTGAGCTCGACGCCGCCATCGCCCTGGGGCGCGAAGATGCTTTGGTCTTCATCTGGCGCGCCGGCGTGCGGCTGGACTTGCAGGACGCCGTGGGCGCACAGGCCGATGCCGAGCGCGCCTTGGCGCTGGATGCCAGCAACCCACTCGCGCTGGGCCTGCGCGGCGGCAGCTTGCTGGCCCAAGACCAATACGAGCCGGCGGAGCAGGGTCTGTGCGCTGCCATCGCACGCGGTGGCGGCGATGCCATCCAGCACCGCTGGCGCGGCATCGCCAGGGTTGCGCTGGGCCAGCACGCCGCGGCCCTGGAAGACTTCGACGCCGCCATGGCACGCGGTGACACCGACCCGATCACCCACTTCTTTCGTGGCTGTGCCCAACTGAACCTGCACCAGCCGGCCCTGGCCGAAGCCGACTTTGACCTCGCTCTGGCTCGGCCCTCACCGCTGAGCCCGATTGACCTGCACCGCCATCGCGGCCTGGCGCGCCTGGCGCAAGACATGCACCGCGAGGCTGAGGCCGATCTCAGCCAGGCCATCAGCCTGGGCGATGCCGGTGCCAGCGTGTTGCTGGCACGCGCCGACGTCTACAAAGCCCTGGGCGATATGACCAGGCGGCTGGCCGACTTGAAGCAGGCCTTTCAGGCCGAGCCCGCCAGCGAGGAAGCCGCCTCGCAACTGGCGCAGGAACTGGGCGACCAGTGCCAGTTCACCGCCGCGCTGGCCTGTCTGGATCAAGCGCTGGGCACGCACCCTGAGCGCATGCTGCTGCTCAACCTGCGCGCGCTGATCTGTTCGCAGGCCGGCTGGTTTGACCGCGCCAAACAAGACCTGGATACGCTGATTGCCCGCCACCCCGGGCTGGCTTCACTGCACGCCAACCGCTACCTGGCGCGCTATGGCTTGGCTGAGCTGGAGCTGGCCCTGGCCGACCTGGACACCATGGTGACCCTGGAACCTGAGAAACCCGACCACCTGGCTGATCGCGTGGTGCTGCATGTGATGTTGGGCCAAGCCGGCCAGGCCGAGCATGACCTGGCCGCCCTGCAAGCCTTGAATCCGGGCACCGACATTCTTTGCGGCGCCCGTGCGGCTATCGCCATGGGCCAAGGCCGCTTTGACCAAGCCGCCACCCTGACGCAGGAAGCGGCCGCCACCGCCAGCGAGGTCAACGATTGGCAGCGCCGCTTGGGCTTGATCAAGCTGCTGGCCGGCGATGTTGACGCCGCTCAGGCCGCCTACGTGCAAGGCCTGCATGAGGTCTTGCCCGGCAACGCCAGGATCGGGCTGATGGAACTCGACCACTGGCTGGCCCACGCCGAACACGCGGGCCTGCGCAACCGGGCCCAGGCGATCCGTGAGCGGCTGTTGGGAGCTTGCGCGATGGCGGCTGTACCGGTCGGCGAACAGCCATAGCGTCAATGGCCGCTGGCCTGCGCGGCCGGCCGCGCGCGCGTGATCTACCGGGTGGAGTTCAAGAACACGCTGCGGCCGGAAGCGGCCCCAGCCCGTCCGACCCGCTGCGCGGCGGCAACGCGTTGCTGTGGCAGTTTTCAGGCCATGGCAACGCGGCGCTTCGCACGCCGCGTTGCCAGGCCAATGACGCCCAGGCCGGCCAACAGCAGCGCGGCTGTTTCGGGCTCGGGGATGGCCACAGCAATTGGCTCAGCGTAGATGAAGTCATCCATCACGACCAGGTCGTTGCCGGATTCCGGCGCACCCAATGCCCCGTTGCCTGAAGTGATGCGTACCCGGCCGATGCCTTGGTCGGCATACAGCGCACCCAGAAATGACAGCCCGCCATTGGCGCTGGCCGGCGCGAACAGGGTGTCGAGCAAGACGTTGTTCTGATCGAAGAACTGCATCGACGTGATGTTGGGCAGATCGACATCGGCGAAAACGGTACCGAAGCCACGCACCGTCGCTGCCACCGCCGAGCCTGGAACGAAAAAGCTGACGTCTGTGACGTTGCTGCCCAGCGCGGTGAACAGCCGCTGTGCGCTGAAGGTCTGGAACACGTTGGGATAGCTGGCGTTGATGTTGCCAAAGCGCACCGGCGCCACCGCCGCATTGCCACTGACCTGGAAGGCGCTGCCCGGTGTGGCAAACACCGCACCGCGCGGCGAGTTGACGTTGAAGAAGTTGGCCGGCAGGTTGTTGGGGGCGGAGAACGCATCGGGCACGCCGTCCCAATTGATCTCGCGCCGCCCCGCGCCCACGCTGCCTGCCACGTTCGGGTTCAGTGCGCCCAGGCTGGCGCGATAGGCATCCACCGCGGCTTGAATGCCGGCCGGGTTGCTGCCACTGGCTGATGTCACCACGGGAACGGCGTGAGCCGAACCCAGTGCTGACACCAAGAGAACGCCGGCGGCGATGTGTGCTGTGTTCATGCAAGTCTCCAAGTTGGATGGAAGCGCCCGGTAGGCGCGAAAGGCGACAAGTGACGGCCCCGCACAGTGTGCTCGCACGGCCGCCGCTGTGCACCCCCCAATGTTCAAACCGGGCGTGCCCACCTGGGCGGCCGCGCTATCCTGAAGCCGTGCAAGCCTCGCCGCCTCCGCCCCCGCCCCCGCCCCCGAGCACCGAGCAGCCCAGCCCGCTGCACCCGCAGCTCGACCAATACGGCGCGTTCGACCTGGTCAGCGCACTGGTTGACGACCAGGCCCAGGCGATGGCCGCCGTTCAAGCCGCGCTGCCTCAGTTGGCGCGCGCGGTGGACGCCGCCTTGCCGCGCCTGCGCGCCGGCGGGCGGCTGCTGTATGCCGGCGCGGGCACCAGCGGGCGCCTGGGCGTGCTCGACAGCGTGGAGCTGCCGCCCACGTTTTCCTGGCCACCCGAACGCGCCATTGGCTTGCTCGCCGGTGGCCCGGGCGCAATGTTCGCGTCAGTGGAGGGTGCCGAGGACGACCTCGAACAAGGCGCGGCCGACCTGTATGCGCAAGCGCCCACGGCGCTGGATGTGGTGATCATCGTCGCCGCTTCGGGCAGCACGCCCTATGCGCTGGGTGCCCTGCGCGCCGCGCGCGCCGCCGGTGCCTTGACCATCGCTCTGGCCAACAACGCCGGCACGCCGCTGGGGCATGGCGCGCAAATCGGCATCGTGCTCGACACCGGCCCCGAGCTGATCTCCGGCAGCACGCGGCTGAAGGCCGGCACGGCGCAGAAGATCGCGCTGAACACGCTTTCCAGCGCGTTGATGGTGCGGCTGCAAAAGGTCTACGGCAACCTGATGGTCGACCTGCGCGCCAGCAACGCCAAGCTGCGCGCACGCGCCTTGCGGCTGACCATGCTGGCCAGTGGCTCACCTGAAACGTTGGCCTCGCAGGCGCTGGTGCAGTGCGGCTGGCATGTGAAACTGGCCATCGTGATGTTGAAGGCCGATGTGGATGTGGCCACGGCGAAGCTGCGGCTGGGTGCGGCGCAGGGCAGCGTGCACCGGGCGCTCGATGCGCAGGCCGAGCCGCCGTGACGCCGCGCCACCTGTCGCTCGATGTCTTTCGCGGCGCCGCGGTGGCGCTGATGATCCTGGTCAACAACCCGGGCAGTTGGAACCACCTGTACCCGCCGTTGGCACATGCCCCCTGGCATGGTTGCACGCCCACCGACCTGGTGTTCCCGTTCTTCCTGTTCGCCGTGGGCAACGCGCTGGCCTTGGTGATGCCGGGGCTGCTGGCCGGGCCGGCGGCGGCGTTCTGGATCAAGCTCGTGCGGCGCACGGCGCTGGTGTTCTTGATCGGCCTGCTGCTCAACGCCGCGTCGTTGTGGCGCTGGGATGCGCAAGGCGGCTTGACGCTGCGCGGCGTGGAGCACCTGCGCACCTTGGGCGTGCTGCAACGCATCGCCCTGTGCTGGGGTGCTGCCGCGCTCATCGTGTGGTGGGCACGTGGCCGCAGCAGCGTGGTGGCGGGGGCAGCGGTGGCGCTGCTGCTGCTCTACTGGGTGCTTTTCCTGATCCTGCCTGCGGGCACCGACCCCTACAGCCTTGAAGGCTACTTTGGCACCCACTGGGATCGCGCCGTGCTGGGTGCCAGCCACCTCTACCAAGGCGAAGGCGTGCCCTTCGAACCCGAAGGCCTGGCCAGCACCTTGCCCGCGGTGGCGCAGGTCTTGCTGGGCGTGCTGGTGGGCCAGGCCATCGCGCGCGGCGGCAGCAGCGTGCTGCTGGTGGCGCGTTTGTTCATGGTGGCCACCGCCCTGCTGGCGCTGGCCTATCTGTGGCAACTGGCCATGCCGCTGAACAAGAAGCTCTGGACCAGCAGCTACGTGCTGCTCACCACCGGCCTGGCGCTGCTGGTGCTGGCCACGCTGATGCTGCTGCTGGATGTGCAGGGCCGTCGCGGCGCCTGGGTGCGTTTCTTTGAAGTCTTCGGCACCAATGCGCTGTTCATCTTCGTGCTCAGTGCGCTGGTGCCGCGGCTGCTGGGCATGTTGCGCTGGGGCGGGGTGGGCGCCGACGGCGTTGCACGCACCACCTCGCCTTTGGGTTGGCTGTACCGCAATCTGTTCGAAGGCCTTGGCGGTGATCCGCGGCTGGGCTCGTTGCTCT
>JAYUQE010000259.1:0-3995 GCA_043756905.1 Burkholderiales bacterium
GCCGCCAGCATCATCGGCGTGAACACGCGCACGCCGTGGGCCACGCCCATCAGGTTGACGCCGATCACCCACTCCCAGTCTTTTAGCGTGTTCTCCCAGATCAGCCCGCCCGCGCCGACACCGGCGTTGTTGAACACAAAGTGCGGCGCACCGAACCGGGCCAGCGTGGCCGCGCCCAAGGCTTCCACCTGCGCCGCGTTGGCCACATCCACACGCTGCGCCAGCACGGCGGCGCCGGCGGCCTTCAGCTCTGCCGCCGCGGCGTCGAGCGCGTCTTGTTGCACATCGGCCAGCACCAGGTTCATGCCTTCACGCGCGGCGATGCGCGCCACTTCCAGGCCGAAGCCCGAGGCGGCGCCGGTGATGACCGCGGTGCGGCCCTTGAAGCTGTTCATGCTGTTGTCTCCTTCTTGATTTGAAAACCGATGCGCGGAAAGTGCACATGCATACGGCCCGCGCGCGGACCGGTGCGTTCAACCACGCTTTCATGCGCGCTGATGCCCACCAGCGTGCCGGCCACCGGGTCGGCGCCATAGTCTTGCGCGTTCACACTCACGGCGGCGCCGGGCTCGAAGCCATAGCTCTCGTCGAACTCACACGGCGCGAACTCGCGGCTGGCAGCGGCCAGGGCGATGGCCTCGGTGCTGCTCATGGGCAGCGCGCTGCCTTCGCCGAACGCCAATACGCGATCGGCCCAGGCCAGTAATTTGGGATACGGCGCCAAGGCCGCCACACCGGCCGGCGCACGGCGCATGAACCAGATGGACTGCTCGGCGCTGAAGTCGGCGATGCTGGGCTGCTCGCCCATCATGAAGGCGCGGCCATCGGCCAGTTGCGCCTCGATCCAGCCCAGGTAATGGGCCACGATGGCCGCGCCGTCGTGCGGCGCGTTGCGGCGCATGCCCTGGGTGAGCGCGGCGCGGTCGGCACCAAAGGCTTGCAGAAATTCCGGCGTGCTGTTGGGAAAGTAGTGCTGTACCCCGCCGGTGGCGATGGCGCGTGGCACGGCGGCCCAGAACAGCGCTGAGTCAGCCCATTGCGCCACCATGTGCATCGCACCGCCTGCACTGGCCGGGTACAAGGTGGGCTCGGGTGCTAACTGTTCAAGTAAGCTGCACGCGCGCGCTGAATCGCAATAGATGTCGGCCCCGACCTGCATGAACGGCGTGCGCCGATAGCCGCCGGTAAGCGCCACCACATCGGGCTTGGGGTTCATCACCGGCACGGTGACGCTGCGCCAGTTCATGCGCTTGAAGCCCAGCACGCCGCGCGCCTTGTGTGCGAAGGGCGACGTGTCGTAGTGGTGCAGGATCAGCTCGGCCATGGTCAACCTTCCGCGGGCAACGCCCGCTGCAACAAGGCATCGAATTCGGTGCCAGCCCCCAGCAGCCCGAAGACATCGGCCGCGGCATCGAGCCGGCTGGCGCAAAAGGCCTGGAACACAAAGCCCGGGCTCGCCTGGTGCAGCAAGGCGGCTTGCAGCAGCAATGCCACTTCGCGCGCCAGGCCACGCGCCTGCGCTTCCTCAACACCATCATCCAACAACTGGGCCACACGCGCGCAAGCGCGGTCGAACGCCGGGTGCGCGCCGCGGGCGGGTGCGGCTTCATGCAGCAAGGCCTGGGCCACCGGGCCGCTGCGCAGCGCACGCAGCAGGTCGATGGCCATGATGTTGCCGGCACCTTCCCAAATGCTGTTCAACGGCATTTCGCGGTATATGCGCGCCATCAGGCCTTCGCCCTGCGCTTCCACATAGCCATTGCCGCCCAGGCATTCCATGGCCTCCTGCGCAAAGTGGCTGCCACGCTTGCAGACCCAGAACTTGGCAATGGGCGTGAGCACGCGGCGGATGAGCGCCTCATGCCCGGTGGCATCGTGGCCATGCTCGCAGCGGTCTACCGCCGCGGCCAGGCGCAGCGCCAGCAAGGTGGCGGCTTCGCTTTCCAGCGCCAGGTCGGCCAGCACGTTCTTCATCAGGGGCTGCCCGGCCAGCGGCTTGCCGAAGGCCTGGCGCTGGCGCGCATGGTGCAACGCCAGCGTGAGCGCCTGGCGCATCAGGCCTGCCGTGCCCAGCGCGCAATCGAGCCGCGTCATCGCACCCATGGCCAGGATCTGCGGCACGCCGCGGCCTTCATCGCCCACCAGCCAGGCGGTGGCGCCTTCGAATTCGACTTCGCTGCTGGCGTTGGCCTGGTTGCCCAGCTTGTGCTTGAGGCGCTGGATGGCCACGGCATTGGTGGCGCCGCCCGGCAGGATGCGCGGCAGGAACAGGCAGCTCAGGCCGCTGGGCGTTTGCGCCAGGATCAGGAAGGCGTCGCACATCGGCGCCGACATGAACCACTTGTGGCCGGTCACGCTGAAACGTTGCCCCCAGTCATCCGTACCGTTTGCCACGGCGCGCGTGGTGTTGGCCCGCACATCCGAGCCGCCCTGCTTTTCGGTCATGCCCATGCCCATGGTCAGGCCGGCTTTTTGATCGAAGGGCAGAAAGCGCGCGTCGTATTGCGCACTGGCCAGGCCGCCGGCCCAGGCCCGGTGGACCGCCGCATTGGCGCACAGTGCCGGCATCACGGCATAGGTCATCGACACCGGGCACAGCACCGACGGCTCCAGCTCGGTGAAGAGCATGAACGCCGCGGCGCGTTCGATGTGGCCACCGGCGCCAGTCAACCAGGGCGCACCGTGCAGGCCGTGGCGCATGGCACTGGCCATCAGCACGTGGTAGCTGGGGTGGAATTCGACTTGATCCAGACGGTAGCCAAAACGGTCGTGGCTGTGCAGCTCGGGGCTGTGCCAGTTGGCCAGGCGGGCATGTTCCTGCATCGCCGCGCTGGCCAATTCGGCACCCATTTCGTTCAGCCGGGCAAGGTCCAGGCCGGGGTGCAGCCAGGCCAGGGCATCTTGCAACGGCCGGTTCAGCGCAAACAGGTTGGCGCCGGCCAGCGGCGTGCTTTGGTTGGTGACTTCATGGGTGGCTGTCATGCGGCCTCCACAACATCTGCAAATGGGGAATCGTGTCTTCGATGTACACCTCGCCTTGCGCCACGAAGCCGTGCTTGACATAGTAACGATCCAGATGAGCCTGCGCGCTGATGCGCACGGCCCGCCCGGGCCACACCTGCGCGGCGCGGCGCAGGCCCTCGGCGATCAAGACATGGCCCTGGCCGGTGCCGCGGATTTCCGGCGCGGTGATGACCCGGCCAATGGAAGGTTCAGCAAACTTTACGCCCGCATCGACAACGCGCAAATAGGCTTGCAGCACGCCCTGTTGACTCCGGCCAAGAAGATGCCAACTTTGCTGGTCGGCGCCGTCGGCATCGACATACGGGCCTTGCTCCAGGATGAACACCCGCGCGCGCAGGGCCAGGGCGTCGTAGAGGTTGTCAACGCCCAGGTCGGCAAAACGCAGGAATTCCCAGCCCAGCATGCGGCCCGCTCAGATCAGCTTGACCAGTTGCTTGCCGAAATTCTTGCCGGCGAGCAAACCGATGAAGGCCGCCGGTGCGCTTTCAAGCCCTTGCGCGACCGACTCGCGGTATTTCATCTTGCCGCCGGCCACGAGCTGGCCCAGTTCGGCCAATGCTTCAGGCCAGACGTTCATGTGCTCGCTGACGATGAAGCCCTGCACCAGCATGCGGTTGGTGAGAATGAGCTGTGGCGTGCGCAGCGGAATCGGCACGCCGTTGTAGCCGCTGATCATGCCGCACACGGCCACGCGGGCGAAGGCGTTGGCGCTCATCAGCGCGGCATCCAGGCCCAGGCCGCCGACGTTTTCAAACACGCCGTCAACGCCCTGCGGGCAGGCCTCGCGCACCGCGGCGTTGAAGGTCTTGCCGTCGGCCAGGGTGCGGTGGTCGATGCACACATCAAAGCCGAATTCCTCGACCACCACCTTGCACTTGGCCGCGCCGCCGGCAATGCCCACCACGCGGCAGCCCTTGGCCTTGGCCAGTTGCCCCACCGTGGCGCCCACGGCGCCGCTCGCGGCACTGACC
>JAYUQE010000260.1:0-3991 GCA_043756905.1 Burkholderiales bacterium
GAAGGCTGCACCAAGCGCGTGCTGAGCATGCTCGAAGGCCTGGCCGACAGCGAAGACAGCGCCGAGCGCGACAAGTACGCGGCGTTCTGGAAAGACTTCGGCGTGGTGCTGAAAGAAGGCCTGGGCGAAGACTTTGCCAACCGCGAGCGCCTGGCCAAGCTGCTGCGCTTTGCGTCCACACAGGCCGGCGCCGGCGTGTCGTTGGCCGACTACGTGAAGCGCATGAAGGAAGGCCAGGAGGAGATCTACTACATCACCGCCGACAACCTGGCCATGGCGCGCGGCAGCCCGCAACTGGAGATGTTCCGCAAAAAGGGCCTGGAGGTGCTGCTGCTGACCGACCGGGTGGACGAATGGATGCTCAGCCACCTGTATGAGTTCGAGGGCCACGCCCTGCAAAGCGTGGTCAAGGGTTCGCTCGATCTGGGTAAACTTCAGGATGAAGCGGAAAAGAAGCGCAATGAGGAAGTGGCCAAGGAACTGGAGCCCTTGCTGGCGCGCCTGAAGGTGGCCCTGAAAGACCGGGCCAAGGACGTGCGCGCCACCACCCGGCTGGTGGATTCACCGGCCTGCATCGTGGTGGAAGAAGGCGACATGAGCGGCCACCTGGCGCGCCTGTTGAAGCAGGCCGGGCAAGACGCGCCCAAGAGCCTGCCCACGCTGGAGGTGAACGCCGAGCATGCCCTGGTGAAGCGCCTGGGCGAGGATGCGCGCTTCGATGACCTGGCGCAGATTCTGTTTGACCAGGCCTTGCTGGCCGAAGGTGGCCAGCTCGAAGACCCGGCGGCTTATGTGCAACGGGTGAACCGGCTGCTGGTGGCTTGAAGGTTTACCAGCTCAGGGCGATGGGCGCTGCGCTCATCGCCTCAACTTGTTCGCGCATTTGCGTGGTCTGCTGCGACCAATAGGCGGGCGTGCCGAACCAGGCGAAGGCCTGGCTCACGGCGGGGTCGGTCAGGCGCTCAGCCAGCCAGGCGCTGTGGCGCAACATGCGCAGGGTGCGCAACGGCTCGATCAGTGCCAGTTCGCGCACATCGAAATCCATGAACTGGCGGTAGCCCTCGAGCAGCACGCTGAGCTGGCGCTGCATGGTGCTGGCGTCGCCCGAGACGAGCATCCACAAATCCTGCACGGCCGGGCCCATGCAGGCGTCGTCCAGGTCGACCACATGCGGGCCTTCGGGGCGCCACAACACGTTGCCCAGGTGGCAGTCGCCATGCAGGCGCAACGGGCGCAGCGTGCCAGCCTGTTCGAAGCGCTGCTCAACCCAGCCCAGCGCGGTGTCGCAGGCGGCCCGCCAAGCCGGTTGTTCGGCCGGGGTGACAAAGTCGCCCGCCAAGAGCAACGCGCGCGCTTGTGCACCGTCGTGCTGGGCGTTCATATGCCGGCGGTGCACAAAGGGCTGGCGCGCACCCACGGCATGCAGCCGGCCGAGAAACCGGCCCAGCCAGCGTAGGGTGTCTTCGTCTTCTAGCTCGGGCGCGCGCCCGGGCGAACAAGGGCTCACACTCAGGCGGTGCTCTACATCAGGGCTGGGCACGCACATCAAGGTGGCGGCTGTGGCGCTGGGCAGCAGGCGCAGGCCAGGTGCGGGCTGCGGCACGTGCATCGTCAGCGGCGCGATCACCGGCACTTCGGCTTGCGCCAGCTCGCTGGCGAAGCCGTGTTCTTCCAGGATCTGCTCGTCGCTCCAGCGCTGTGGCCGGTAGAACTTGGCCACCACCGGGGCGGCATCTTCCAGATAGACCTGGAAGACACGGTTCTCGTAGGAGTTGAGCTGCAGGATGCGCCCGTCGCCATGCAAGCCGGCACTGGCCAGCGCATCAAGCACCTGTTGCGGGCCCAGGCCGGCGTAACCGGGTGGGGTGGCGTGCAGGGCGACCTGTGGCGCGAGAGGCATGCCCCATGGTACGCGCCGCCTGTGGGCGCTCGGCGCCGAGGCTCAGTGCCGTGTGGGCGTGGGCCGCGGGTTGGTGGGGAACCCCATGCCGGGTGGTGGCGTGGTGTCGGGCGAGTCCTGCGCGCTCATGTCGCGGCCCGGGCCCAGGCTGCCGAACTCGCTCAAGGGTGCGTCGCGCTGAGCCTCGGGGGCAAAGAACGAATCCTGGAAGAAGCCCGAGTCTTGCCACAAGGCCGTGCGTTCGCGTCGCCGCGAAGCCACCGTGTTGGCCAGGTGGTCTCGGGCCTGGTGGATGCTGGGCGCGGGCTGCGGCCCGCGCGCACCAGCCATGGCTTGAGGCACCAGCAGTTGCAGCTCGGGAATGGACGGCAGGTGGTCAACCGGGCAGCGCAGATAACGCACCCGGCAGGCGGCCAGCACCGATTGCTTGATTTGCAGAATGCGGCGCGAATTGCCGCGGTCGGTGTCCAGGTCAATGGCGGCCAGCACCCGGCCATTGGCGCTGCAAATGGCGAAGGTGACGTGGATGCCGCCCAGCAAGTCGTACCAGAAACGCACTTCCTGCGGATCGGTGGGCTGGCAAAACCGCACCAGCGGCAACTTCGACAGCACGATGTGATGCGGCAGCGCTTCGCGCAACTGGCGGTACACGCGGCGTTCGTCGGTGCTGAAGACCGGGCGCGCGGTCAGCGTCCATTCGTTCGGCAAGGGCTGCTGCTTGGTCTCGCGGGTGCGAAAAATCCACATCAAGGTGGCGGCGCCCAGCACGGCCACGCTGCCTATCAGGATGATCCACGGGAGTGTCGGCTGCATGTCGATAAGTATGGAAGCGGGGAGCCGGTGTTGCCGCACTGGAGGTGCGCGAAAACGCCAACGTGCATGGTAACGCCTCGATTCAAGCGGCAAGCTCCCCCTCGTTCAAAGCAGGGGGGCGGCAGGTGATCAGGTGTTACGCACGGCCCACAGCGGTCACTACCCGTTACCTTCATGTTGCCTGGCGGGCGCAGTGTCTGTTGTTAATGTGCCAACGAGATGGCCCAGGCGGTGGCGCTGCACTTTCACGCCGTAGTCAATTTCCGCGGCATGCGCCTCGACAAATGCTTCCACATGCGAGGCCAGGTTCTCAGGCGGCAACAACAGCACGGCTTCAGATTCCGGACCGTTGCGTTCAATGTGAGCACCCGCCTTCGAAATGATCTTGAGCATGGCAGTGTTCTCGCTGAGCGCATGGATGACCAACGAAGACACGCCGCGGTTACGGGCATGCAACGTGGCATGGTCGAACAAGCGGCTGCCGTGGCCTCGGCCGCGCGCTGCTGGCAGCACTGACACGCCGAACTCGGCCTGTTGAACGCGGCCTTCAACGGCGCTCATATGAGCCAGGTGCGCCATGGCGACGAGCTGAAGCCGGCGATTGAACACGCCGAAGATTTCGTCGCGCTCGAAGTCCAAGCTGTCCACATAGGCGGCCAGTTGCTGATCGGCTGCGGCATAGCCGAACCTCAAGTAGCGGTCAGCAGGTTCCAGTGCCATGAGATGGGCCAGAATTTTGGGGCGATGGCGCGGTGCAAGCGAGCGCACCGGAATCCAATTGAACCGTGGCACACGCGGCGCGGCGGCCGCTGGTGCTGGTGCTGGTGCAGCGTCAGGCGTTGCACCGGGCTGGTCATGCGCGGCGTTTGATAGGGCGTCGAACAGCGTGGCGGTGTTCAAGTACATCTCCAGATCAGTAGTAACCCTTATTATGCGAGCGTTGCCCTCTTTGGTGAGTTCACTGCCGCATATAGGCCTGGGCGGTACGAGTTTGAACCAGGATCTGGTGCGCTATACTGCTGGATTCACCCGTCAACGGCGGGGTGGATGGGGCGCTGCGCTCTACCAAGCTGGAGGCTGCAAATACAAGCAGCGCCCTGCTGGGTGCGCCGCCCGCGAACAGCCGTTTGATTGCACGCCTTGCCAAGCCCAGTTGCGTCACCAGGCGTGCGCCCCAGTGAGACCCTCATGAAGACCTTCAGCGCCAAACCGGCCGAGGTGAAGCACGAGTGGTTTGTGATTGACGCCACCGACAAGGTGCTCGGACGTGTTGCCAGC
>JAYUQE010000261.1:0-3990 GCA_043756905.1 Burkholderiales bacterium
TGGACGCCTGGCTGCTGGCCGAAGGCACGCACCTGCGGCCGTTTGAAGTGCTGGGTGCGCAGCCGCGCGACATGCTGGGCGTGGCCGGCGTGGCCTTTGCGGTGTGGGCGCCGAATGCGCAGCGCGTCAGCGTGGTGGCTGACTTCAACAGTTGGGACGGCCGGCGCCACCCGATGCGGCTGCGCCGCGAATGCGGCGTGTGGGAAATCTTCATCCCCGGCGTCGGCCTGGGCGCGCGCTACAAGTTCGAGCTGCTCGATGCCGGCGGCCAGCTGTTGCCGCAGAAGGCCGACCCCATGGCCCGCGCCGCCGAACTGCGCCCGGCCACGGCCAGCATCGTGGCCGCCCTGCCCCCCGTGCAGCCGCAGCGCGTGCAGCACCACCGTGCCAATGCCCACGACGCGCCGATCTCCATCTACGAAGTGCATTTGGCATCCTGGAAACGCAAGCCCGAAGACGGCGACCGCTGGTTGACCTGGGACGAGTTGGCAGACGACTTGGTGCCCTATGCCGCCGGCATGGGCTTCACGCACCTGGAGCTGATGCCGATCACCGAACACCCGTTCGACGGTTCCTGGGGCTACCAGACACTGGGCCTGTATGCGCCCACGGCGCGCTTCGGCCCGCCTGAAGGGTTGCAGCGCTTCGTGCACCGGGCGCACGAGGCGGGCTTGAGCGTGATCCTCGACTGGGTGCCGGCGCACTTCCCCACTGACGCGCACGGCCTGGCGCAGTTCGACGGCACGCACCTGTACGAATACGCCGACCCGCGTGAGGGCTATCACAACGACTGGAACACGCTGATCTACAACTTCGGCCGCAACGAGGTGCGCAGCTTCTTGATCGGCAGCGCGCTGTACTGGCTGGAACGCTTTGGCATCGACGGCCTGCGCGTGGACGCCGTGGCCTCGATGCTGTACCGCGACTACAGCCGCAAGGCGGGCGAATGGATTCCCAATGCCCACGGTGGGCGCGAGAACCTCGAAGCCATCAGCCTGCTCCAGCGCATCAATGAAGTGGTGGGTGGCGAGCGCGTCACGGCGGCCACCTTTGCCGAAGAGTCCACCGCGTTTCCCGGTGTCTCGCGCCCCACCTTCGCCGGTGGCCTGGGCTTTCACTACAAGTGGAACATGGGCTGGATGCACGACACGCTGAGCTACCTGGCACGCGAGCCCATCCACCGCCAGCACCACCACCATGAGATGAGCTTCGGCCTGGTGTATGCGTGGAGCGAAAACTTCGTGCTGCCGCTGTCGCACGATGAAGTGGTGCATGGCAAGGGTTCGCTGCTGGCCAAGATGCCCGGCGACCGCTGGCAGCAACTGGCCAACCTGCGCGCGTATTTCGCCTTCATGTTCGGCCACCCGGGCAAGAAGCTGTTGTTCATGGGCTGCGAATTCGCGCAGGAACAAGAATGGAGCCACGAACGCAGCCTCGACTGGCACCTGCTGGCGCAGCCTGGCCACGCCGGCATGCAACGCCTGGTGCGCGACTTGAACGGGCTGCTCAAGCGCAGCGGCGCGCTGCATGAACTCGACACCTCGCCCGAAGGTTTTGAGTGGATCAGCCACGACGACGCCGCGCACAGCGTGCTGGCCTTCGTGCGCAAAGGCCGGGCGGAGGACTCGCGCCTGCTGGTGGTGTGCAACTTCACCCCCGTGGTGCGCCACGGCTGGCGCGTCGGTGTGCCGCGTGGTGGGCGCTGGCTGGAGCGCATCAACACCGATTCGCAGTATTACGGCGGCAGCAACGTCGGTGCCGAGCTCGGCGTTGTGCAGTCTGAACCGCAAGCCTGGCATGGCCGCGCCGACTCAGTGCTGCTGAACCTGCCGCCACTGGCTTGCCTGATGCTCGAATGGACCGCCTGAAGCCCGATACCGCAGCGCTGCACCCCGCGGGCCTGGAGCCGGGCCGAGCCTGGCCACTGGGCGCGCGCGCCGATGACGCGGGCGTCAACTTCGCCGTGTTCTCGGCGCACGCCACGGCCATCGAGTTGTGTGTGTTCGATGACACCGGCACGCATGAACTGGCGTGCCACACCTTGCCCGGGCGCAGTGCCGACATCTGGCACGGTTACCTGCGCGGCGCCGGCGCCGGCCTGGTCTATGGCCTGCGCGCGCATGGGCCCTGGCAACCGGCGCTGGGCCTGCGCTTCAACCCGCACAAACTGTTGCTGGATCCGTATGCACGCCAGACCGTGGGCCAGTGGGACTGGAACGCCGCGCACAGCGGCCACGACAGCGCCCACCCCGATAGGCTGGACGCGCGCGACAACGCCGGCGCTGCGCTCAAGGCGCGGGTGGTTGACGACAGCTTCGACTGGCAGGGCGACGCGCCGCTGCACCGCCCGCTGCGCGACACCGTGCTGTACGAGCTGCATGTGCGCGGCTTCACCATGCAGCACCCCGGCGTGCCCGAGGCGCTGCGCGGCAGTTATGCCGGCCTGGGCAGCCCGGCCGCGGTGGCGCACCTGCAGCACCTGGGGGTCACCGCGGTGAGCCTGTTGCCGGTGCACCAGCACCTTGATGAAGAGCGGCTGCAGCGGCTGGGTTTGAGCAACTACTGGGGCTACAACACGCTGGGCTTTTTCTGCGTCGAGCCGCGCCTGGCCAGCAGCCACGCGCCGCGCGATGAATTCAGGCAGATGGTGCGCAGCCTGCACGCCGCGGGCATTGAAGTCATCCTTGATGTGGTGTTCAACCACACCGCAGAAGGCGACCACCGCGGCCCCACCGTGAGCTGGCGCGGCCTGTGCAACAGCAGTTATTACCGCCTCAACCCCAACCACCCAGCGCATGAGCTGAACTACAGCGGCTGCGGCAACACGCTGAACCTGGGCCATCCGCGCGTGTTGCAAATGGTGCTGGACAGCCTGCGCTACTGGGTGCAGGACATGCACGTTGATGGCTTTCGCTTCGACCTGGCGCCCGTGCTGGGCCGCCAGGCCGATGCCTTCGACCCCGCGGCCGCGTTCTTCACGGCGCTGGCGCAAGACCCGGTATTGGCCGGCACCAAGCTCATCGCCGAACCCTGGGACCTGGGCCCCAACGGCTACCAGTTGGGCCACTTCCCGGCCGGCTGGCTGGAATGGAACGACCGCTTCCGCGATGTGTTGCGCGCCTTCTGGCTCGGTGGCGATTGCACGCGCGGCGAATTGGCGATGCGGCTGTGCGCGTCATCAGACCGCTTTGACAAGCGCCGCCGCGCGCCGGCTGAATCGGTCAACTTCATCACCGCCCATGACGGCTTCACGCTGCGCGACCTGGTGTCGTACAACCAGCGCCACAACGCCGCCAACGGCGAGCACAACCATGACGGCCACAGCCACAACCTGAGCTGGAACGGCGGCCACGAAGGCCCCAGCAACGACCCCGCCGTCAACACCCGGCGCGCGCGCTTGCAGCGCGCCTTGCTGGCCTGCACCGTGCTGGCCCAGGGCACGCCCATGCTTTGTGCCGGCGACGAGCTGGGCCGCACGCAGGGTGGCAACAACAACGCTTACTGCCAGGACAACGCCACCTCGTGGTTCGACTGGGCTGGCGCTGACGACGCCTTGTTGGCCTTCACCGTCCGGCTCGTGGCGCTGCGCCGCACGCTCAACCCCTTGGGCGAGCGCTGGTTCAGCGGCGCGGCCACACCCAGCGGCCGGCCCGATGTGCAATGGCTGCGCGGCGATGGCCAGGAGATGCAGCCGCCCGACTGGAACACCCAGCAGCCGCGCGTGCTGGGCATGCGCTTGAACCGCCCCCAGGCGGCGCTGCTGTGGCTGCTCAACGCCGGCGCGCTGGACATACCCTTCGCCCTGCCTGCCGGCCCCTGGCACGGCCTGCTCGACAGCAGCGATGAACCGGGCCCTGGCCGCCATGAAGGCCACTACCTGCTGCGCGCGCACAGCCTGGCGCTGCTGCAAGAGCGCAACCACTGAGCAGCCAAAAAAAGAACGCCTCTTGCGAGGCGTTCTGGTCTGTCCAACCGGGCTGGTGCCCGGCC
>JAYUQE010000262.1:0-11313 GCA_043756905.1 Burkholderiales bacterium
CGCGCCTTCGGGCTGCGGGCCCTTGTGCGATTCCGGCGCCGCGCCATGCGCCTTGCCGAAGGTGTGGCCACCGGCGATCAGGGCGACGATCTCCTCGTCGTCCATCGCCATGCGGCCGAAGGTGGCGCGGATATCTTTGGCGGCGGCGACCGGGTCGCCGCTTGCGTTGGGGCCCTCGGGGTTGACATAGATCAGGCCCATGTGCGTGGCGCCCAGCGGCTGGTCGAGATCGCGGTCACCGCTGAAGCGCTTGTCGGTGGCCAGCCACGTGGTTTCGCTGCCCCAGTTGACGTCCTGGTCCGGTTCCCACACATCCTCGCGCCCGCCGGCAAAGCCGAAGGTGCGAAAGCCCATCGACTCCAGCGCGACGTTGCCGGTGAGGATCATCAGGTCGGCCCAGCTGATCTTCTGGCCGTATTTCTGCTTGATTGGCCACAGCAGGCGGCGCGATTTGTCGATGTTGACGTTGTCGGGCCAGCTGTTCAGCGGTGCAAAGCGTTGCTGTCCGCGGCCGCCGCCGGCGCGGCCGTCTGCCGTGCGGTAGGTGCCGGCGGCGTGCCAGGTCATGCGCACGAACTGCGGGCCGTAGTGGCCGAAGTCGGCCGGCCACCAGCCCTGCGAATCGGTCATCAGCGCCAGCAGGTCTTTCTTCAGCGCGAAGTAGTCGAGCTTGTTGAATTGCTCGGCGTAGTCGAAGGTTTCACCCAGCGGGTTGGACTTGCTTGAATGTTGGTTGAGCAGATCCAGGCGCAACTGGCTCGGCCACCAATCTTTGTTGGTGGTGCCGCCACCGGCGGCGTGGTTGTACGGGCACTTGGATTCGGATGACATGGGGTAGGCTCCTGACGTCTTGGGGTCAGCCCAGGATAAGACTCCGGCCGGTGCGCGTCCAGACATAACAATCTACCGCGCCGATAGCGCGAACTCGTCAAAGCAGGCGCGCGACCCCGTCGAGCGTGCACGCGTAAATCGCGTTGCGCAGCGCCGCGATAGCTTCGTAGCGGGTGAAGGTGCGGCGCCAGGCCAGCGCCAAGCGCCGCGTCGGCACCGGCTTGTCGAACCGCACGTAGCGCACCAGCCCTGGCGGCGCCTTGGGCACCGACAACTGTGGCACCACGGTCACCCCCAAGCCCGAGACCACCATGTGCTTGATGGTTTCCAGTGACGAGCCCTCGAAACTCTTGCGCATGCCCTGGGCGGCGCTCGAAAAGCCCGCGTACTCGGGGCAGACTTCGAGCACATGGCCGCGAAAGCAGTGCCCGTTGCCGAGCAGCAGCATCGTTTCCTGCTTCAACTCTTCGGCGCTGACGCTCTTGCGCTTGGCCAGCAGGTGCGACTTCGGCACCGTGACGACGAAGGGCTCGTCGTACAGCGGCGCCACCGCCAGGCCGGTGTCGCGGAAGGGCTCGGCCATGATCGCGCAGTCGAGTTCGCCGCTGCGCAGCATGTCGAGCAGGCGCGCGGTGAAGTTTTCTCTTGCAGTATCAGCGGCATCTGCGGTGTCATCTCAATGGTGTGGCGCACCAACTTCGGCAGCAGGTACGGGCCGATCGTGTAGATGATGCCCAGGCGCAGCGGCCCGTTGGGCTTCACCCGTGCCCAGACCTACGGCGCGCCTTCGTTCGCGCTGCCGCACTCTCAAACAATGCGCTCACCCGGGTGCGTGATCTTGCGCATCGGCTCATAGCGTGGCGAGGCTTCCAGCAGCGGGAACGGCGCCGCGCCGCCATCCCAGCGTGGGTCGTCGATGCCTTCGAACACCTCACGCAGGCGCTGGCCCCAGGTGCTGTGGATCATCCTGAAATACGGGTTCGATTCGTCGATGCACACCATGGCGTTGCTGCGCAACTCGCCGTCGCGGTAGACCAGCAGGTCCAGCGGCAGACCCACGGACAGGTTCGACTTGAGCGTCGAGTCCATCGACACCAGCGCGCACTTCGCGGCCACGTCAAGCGGTGTGTCGGGCGTCAGCACGCGATCCAGAATGGGCTTGCCATACTTGCTTTCGCCCACCTGAAAGTAGCAGGTCTCGCGCGTGGATTCGATGAAATTGCCGGCTGAGTAGACCAGGAACATGCGCATCGCTTCGCCCGCAATCTGGCCGGCGAAGATCATGGTGGCGTTGAACTCCACGCCCGCCGCCTGCAACGACGGGCCGTCTTGCTCATGGACCCGCCGTACGGCGCTGCCCAGCACGCATGCGGCATCGAACATGCTCGTTGCATTCCAAATGGTCAGCGGCGGCAACTCTGCGCCGCGATCCACTTTCTCGACTTGCAGCAGTTCGCGCACCGACTGGCTGATGCTGAGGTTGCCTGCCGACAGCATCACCATGAAGCGGTCGCCCGGGCGTTCGTAGACGATCATCTTGCGAAAGGTGCTGATCTGATCCATGCCCGCATTGGTGCGCGAATCTGAAAGCAACACCATGCCGGTGTTCAGGCGGATGCCGATGCAGTAGGTCATGAGCTGGAAGACTGTCGAGCTTGGGGTTGGGCTGGGGCGGGCCGAACTCTAGCCGAGGTTGCCTCAACTCCAGCGCTGGCCACAGCAGTGGTGCGGCGCTGTGGCACCATGATGTGGCGGGGCGCGGGCGAATGTTCGAAAGCAGTGCATGGCGGCACGCTGGCGCGCCGCCCGCGGCTGGCCCGGAAGTTGCTAATTCACTGGCCAAGGAGAGCACAGGTGACGATGCGCGACGTGGTGCCGAGTTTTGACGAAATGCGCGCCAGTGCCAATTCGGTGCGCGAGCACTATCGCGGCTATGGCCAATGGCTGGCGCAGCAAGCGCCCGAGGTGATGGCGACGCGCCGGCAAGAGGCCGAGATGATCTTTCGTCGCGTGGGCATCACCTTCGCGGTGTATGGCGCCAAAGATGAAGACGGCTCGGGTACCGAGCGCCTGATTCCGTTTGACCTTATTCCGCGTGTCATTCCCGCGCACGAATGGGCACAGATGCAGCGCGGCCTGGTGCAGCGCGTGAGCGCACTGAACCGCTTCATTCACGACGTCTACCACGGCCAGGAGATCCTCGCCGCCGGTATCGTGCCGCGCGAGCATGTGCTGCGCAATGCGCAGTACCGGCCCGAAATGAAAGACGTCGATGTGCCCGGCGGCGTGTACGCGCACATTGCCGGCATCGACATCGTGCGCGCTGCGCAGGCTGACGGCAGCGGCACCTACTACGTGCTGGAAGACAACCTGCGCGTGCCCAGCGGCGTGAGCTACATGCTTGAAGACCGCAAGATGATGATGCGGCTGTTCCCCGATTTGTTTGTGCAGCACCGCGTGGCCCCCGTGGCGCATTACGCCGACATGCTGCTGGAAACACTGCGTGATGTGGCGCCGGCCTGCGCCGATGAGCCCCACGTGGTGGTGTTGACCCCGGGCATGCACAACAGCGCTTACTTCGAGCATGCCTTTTTGGCGCAGCAAATGGGCATTGAGCTGGTCGAAGGGCAAGACCTGTTTGTCAAGGACCACTTTGTCTACATGCGCACCACGCGCGGCGCGCGCAGGGTCGATGTGATCTACCGCCGCGTTGACGACGACTTCCTCGACCCCCAAGCCTTTCGCGCCGATTCCACCTTGGGCTGTGCCGGCTTGCTCGACGTCTATCGGCGCGGCAACGTCACGCTGGCCAACGCCATTGGCACCGGCGTGGCCGACGACAAGTCGATCTACCCGTATGTACCCAGGATGATCGAGTTCTATCTCGGCGAAAGGCCCATTCTTGAAAACGTGCCCACCTGGGTGTGCCGCGACGAGGCCAGCCTGAACCACGTGCTCAACCATCTGGAAGAACTGGTGGTCAAGGAAGTGCATGGTGCAGGCGGCTACGGCATGTTGGTCGGCCCGGCCGCCACCCGCGCCGAAATCGCCAGCTTTCGCACTCGTTTGCTGGCCAACCCGGGCAACTACGTGGCGCAACCCACCCTGGCGCTGTCCACCTGCCCCACCTTCGTTGAAAGTGGCATTGCGCCGCGCCACATCGACCTGCGGCCCTTTGTGTTGTCGGGCAAGGCCGACGGCAAGGGCGTACAGATGGTGCCAGGCGGCCTGACCCGCGTGGCGCTGAAAGAGGGCTCGCTGGTGGTCAATTCGTCGCAGGGCGGCGGCACCAAAGACACCTGGGTGCTGGAGGGTTGACGATGACCTTGCCTGTGATGAAGGGAGTGCGCCATGCTGTCCAGAACCGCTGACCATTTGTTCTGGATGAGCCGCTACATGGAGCGCGCCGAGAACACCGCCCGCATGCTGGACGTGAACTACCAGACGGCCTTGTTGCCGCAGGCTGACGACCAGGCCGAGCGCGGCTGGGCCGGAGTGCTGGGCATTTCGGAGTTAACGGATGATTTCAGGCAACGCCAGAGCGTCATCAATGCGAGCACGGTGATGCACTACATGGTGCGTGACCAGGCCAATGGCTCGGCCATTGCGTCGTGCCTGGCGGCGGCGCGCGAGAACGCGCGCGCGGTGCGCGGCGCCCTCACCACCGAACTCTGGGAAACCACGAACCAGACCTGGCTTGAATTCAACCGCATGCTGCACAGCGGCGCCCTGGAACGCGACCCGGCCGGCCTGTTTGAATGGGTAAAGTTCCGCTCGCACCTGTCGCGCGGCGTGGCCGTGGGCACCATGCTGCAGGACGAGGCGCTGCACTTCATACGCATCGGCACCTTTCTTGAGCGTGCCGACAACACCGCACGGCTGCTCGATGTGAAGTTCCACGCCCTGGCCGGCAACGGCTACGGCACGCGGCCGGACGACGAAGGCCTTGAGGTGGACTTCTATCACTGGTCTGCGCTCTTGCGTTCGGTCTCAGGCTTCGAGATCTATCGCCAGGTCTACCGCAATGTCATCCGCCCCGAGAAGGTGGCTGAGCTGTTGATCCTGCGCCCCAACATGCCGCGCTCGCTGGCGGCGTGCATGAACGAAGTGGTGGCCAACCTGAGCCTGGTGGCCAACGAGCAAAGCGGTGAGACGCAGCGCCGCGCTGGGCGCTTGTGCAGCGATCTGCAATTCGGCCGCATTGACGAAATTCTGGCCACCGGTCTGCACGCCTACCTGACCGCGTTTCTGGACCGCGTGAACGACATCGGGGCCGGTATCAGCCGCGACTTTTTAGTTCCGGCAAAGGCCCTTTGATGAGCATCCATGTAGCGCTGACCCACGTCACCCATTACCGCTACGACCGCCGCGTGGGCCTGTCGCCCCAGGTGGTGCGCCTGCGGCCCGCGCCGCATGGCCGCACCAAGGTCTTGTCGTATTCACTCAAGGTCGAGCCGGCTGAGCACTTCATCAACTGGCAGCAAGACCCGTTTTCCAACTACTTGGCGCGGCTGGTGTTTGCCGAGCCCACCACCGAATTCAAGGTCACGGTCGATCTGGTGGCCGAGATGGCGGTGCACAACCCGTTTGACTTCTTCCTGGAGCCGCAAGCGCAGGCATTCCCGTTCGCGTACGGCGCCGCGCAGGCCCAGGAGTTGGCACCCTACCTCAGCGCCGATGCCGTCACGCCGGCCCTGGCGCGGTTTGTGGCAAGCATTGATGCAGCGCCCACCGAACCGCCCACGCACACGATTGACTTTCTGGTCAGCCTGAACCAGCGCCTACAGCAAGAGATCACTTACCTGATTCGCATGGAACCAGGTGTGCAGACACCCGAGCTTACGTTGAGCAATGCCAGCGGGTCGTGCCGCGACACCGCCTGGCTGATGGTGCAGACCTTGCGCCATGTGGGCTTGGCGGCGCGCTTCGTTTCGGGCTACCTCATTCAGCTCAAGCCCGACGTGAAGGCCCTTGACGGGCCGAGTGGCACCGAAGTCGACTTCACCGACCTGCACGCCTGGTGCGAGGTCTTCCTGCCCGGTGCCGGCTGGGTCGGTTTCGACCCCACTTCGGGCCTGCTCGCCGGTGAGGGCCACATCCCGCTGGCCTGCACGCCGCAGCCTTCGAGTGCAGCTGCGGTGAGCGGGGCAGTGGGCGCGTGCGAAGTGAGCTTCGAGCACCGCATGGCGGTCACGCGCATTTGGGAATCCCCCCGCGTGACCCAGCCCTACACCGATGCGCAATGGGCTGCAGCGTTGACGTTGGGCGATGCGGTCGATGTCGCGCTGCAAGCTGGCGATGTGCGCCTGACCATGGGCGGCGAGCCCACCTTCGTGGCCGTGGTGGACCGTGATGGCGCCGAATGGAACACCGATGCCCTGGGCCCGACCAAGCGCCTGCTGGCGCAAGACCTGGTGCAGCGCTTGCGCACTGAATATGGCCAGGGCGGCTTTTTGCACTTTGGCCAGGGCAAGTGGTATCCGGGCGAGCAACTGCCGCGCTGGGCGCTGTCAATCTGCTGGCGTGCCGATGGCCAGGCCTGCTGGCAAGACCCTACCTTGTTTGCCGATGAGCGCGAGCTTCATGCCGCCACCGCCGCCGATGCGCAAGCCTTCATCACCAGCCTGGCGCTGCACCTGAAGCTGAGCGCTGAACACATCCAGCCTGGTTTTGAGGACACGTTCTACTACCTGTGGCGTGAACGCTGCCTGCCCGTGAACGTGGATCCGTTTGATTCGCGGTTGGATGATGAACTGGAACGCAGCCGCTTGCGCCGCGTTTTCGAGCAAGGCCTGAACAGCGTGGTGGGATATGCCCTGCCGTTGCAGGTGGCAGAAGGGCTCGCCCTGCGCGGCGCGCGTTGGCAAACAGGCCCGTGGCACTTTCGAGGCGAGCGGTTGTACCTGATACCAGGGGACTCCGCCATGGGCTACCGCTTGCCGCTGGATGCCTTGCCCTGGGTCAAGCCCGAGGATCAAACTTTTCACGTTGACGCGGACCCTTTCGCGCCGCGCGCTGCCTTGCCTGCGGCGTTGCGAATGCATGCTCAATCAACGTTTCAGATGAGCGAAAGCGCCGGCGCCGGCGTGGCACAAGGTGGCGCGCAAGCCGCACTGACGGGTGTGGGTGAGGGTGCGGGTGGGAATGCCGATGCAACTGCGGCGCCGCCGGCTCGTTTTGAATCGGCGGCTGGCGTCACCCGCAGCGCCTTGGTGGTGGAGGCGCGCGACCCGCGGCGCGCCAACGGCCCGGCAGCCTTGGCGCAAGGCGTGCCCAGCGGCGTGCTGTATGTCTTCATGCCTCCGCTGCAGGCGCTGGAAGACTATTTGGTGCTGCTCGCAGCAGTTGAGGCCACGGCGGCAACGCTGCGCATGAAGATCGTGCTCGAGGGCTACCCGCCGCCGCGCGACCCGCGCTTGAAGCTGCTGCAGGTCACGCCTGACCCCGGTGTCATCGAGGTGAACATCCACCCGGCACACAGCTGGCGCGAGCTGGTCAGCCACACCAGCTTTCTGTATGACGCTGCCTGGCAAACGCGACTGTCGGCCGAGAAGTTCATGCTCGACGGTCGACACACCGGCACGGGCGGCGGCAATCATGTGGTGCTGGGGGGCGCCACGCCGGCCGATTCACCCTTTTTGCGCCGGCCCGATGTGCTGGCCAGCCTGCTGGCTTACTGGCACAACCACCCGGCGCTGAGCTACTTGTTTTCAGGCCTGTTCGTCGGCCCCACCAGCCAGGCGCCGCGGGTGGATGAGGCGCGCGATGACCAGGTCTACGAGCTTGAAATTGCTTTGGCTCAAATCGAACGTTATACCGCTGAGGCCAAACAGCCAGGCGGCCAATCGCATGGCCCGTGGCTGGTGGATCGCACGCTGCGCAACATCCTGGTTGACGTGACGGGCAACACGCATCGCAGCGAGTTTTGCATCGACAAGCTGTACGCGCCCGATTCCGCCACCGGGCGGCTGGGTTTGCTGGAGCTGCGCGCCTTTGAGATGCCGCCCCATGCGCGCATGAGCGTGGTGCAGCAGTTGTTGGTGCGTGCGCTGGTGGCCCGTTTTTGGCGCTCGCCGTACCAGGCCAAGCTGGTGCGCTGGGGCACCACCCTGCACGACCGCTGGCTGCTGCCCAGTTTCATTTGGGCTGACTTGCAAGACGTGATCGACGACCTGGCCCGCTGCGGCTTCGCGTTCGATGCGCAATGGTTCGCGCCGCACTTCGAGTTTCGCTTCCCCAAGATCGGCGAGATGGCGGCGCGTGGCGTGCAACTCACCTTGCGCAGCGCGCTGGAGCCCTGGCATGTTTTGGGCGAACAGGGCAGCAGCCAGGGCACGGCGCGGTATGTGGATTCGTCGCTGGAGCGCCTGGAAATCCTGGCCACCGGGCTGGTGGATCCGCGCCACGTGGTCAGCGTCAATGGCGTGGCCGTGCCCATGCAGGCCACCGGCCGGGCAGGGGAATACGTGTGCGGCGTGCGTTACCGCGCCTGGCAGCCGCCTTCGGCCTTGCACCCAACGATCGGCGTTCATGCGCCGCTAACGATTGATTTGACTGATCAATGGATGCAGCGCTCGTTGGGCGGTTGCCAGTACCACGTGGCCCACCCGGGTGGCCTCAGTCATGACCACTTGCCGGTGAACGCGTTCGAAGCTGAAAGCCGCCGCCTGGCACGCTTTTTCACCATCGGCCACACGCCCGGGCCGCTGCTGCTGGCGCCGGCGCAGCGCAGCCTGGAGTTCCCATTCACGCTGGACTTGCGCACCGCGCAGCGTTGAGCAGCGCCTTCGTGAAGCATGTAGCCAGGGCATGATCGCGGCATGACCCAGCCAGCATCGTTGACGGCCACGCAGGGCCTCAGCCTGGATCCGTCCCAGGCTGAGGCGCAGGCCGGTCTCATCTTGGCCATGGCCGCAGCGCAGTCGGGCGCGCCGGGCCACTACAACGAGTGGCAGGGCGTGGCCGGCGCTGGGCCCATGCCGGCCGCACGCTGGCAGGCTTTTTTTCGCAGCCTGGGCGCGTCGGGCTGGGCGGGCTTGAGCGCCAGCAGCGAGCAGGTGCGCCAGCGCGTGCAGGCTGACGGCGCCAGCTACAACGTCTATGGCGCGCCGGACAGCCGCCCCTGGCCGCTGAAGATGCTGCCCATGATCATCGAGGCCGACGAGTGGGCGGTGATTGAGCATGGCGTGCTGCAGCGCGCGCGCCTGCTGGAAGCAACCTTGGCCGATCTGTACGGGCCGCAGCAGCTGCTGCGTGATGCCTTGCTGCCGGCCTCGCTCGTGTATGCGCACCCGCACTACTTGCGCGCCATGCACGGCGTGGCACCCTTGGGCGGCACGCGCTTGCACATGCTGGCGTTTGACCTGGCGCGCACGCCGCAAGGCGGCTTTGGCCTGCTCGCGCAGCGCGTGCAGGCACCTTCGGGCCTGGGCTACTTGCTGAAAAACCGGCTCATCATTGGCCCGCAGTTTCACGACCCATTCACGGCGCTGCGCGTGCAGCGCCTGGCGGCCAGCTTTCGCGGCTTGCTCGACGGCTTGATGCGCTGCAGCCCCGCCGGCTCGCGCAGCCGCATTGCACTGCTCACGCCGGGGCCGCACAACGAGACCTATTTCGAGCAAGTCTTTCTGGCCCGCTACCTGGGTGTCACCCTGGTGGAGGGCAGCGACTTGACGGTGCGCAGCAATCAGCTCTTCCTGAAAAGCCTGCACGGGCTGGAGCGCGTGCACATCCTGCTGCGCCGGGTTGATGACGAATGGCTGGATCCGCTTGAGCTGCGCGCCGATTCCGCGCTGGGCATTCCAGGTCTGGTGCAAACGCTGCGCTCGGGTGAACTGGTGATGGCCAACCTGCCCGGTGCGGGCGTGCTCGAAAGCCCCGGGCTGCATGCCTTCTGGCCCGGTGTAGCCCAGCGCCTGCTGGGCCAGGAGTTGCTGCTGCCGGCGGCCACCAGTTGGTGGTGCGGCGAGGCTTCGGTGTGGGCGCAGCAGCGCGCGCGGCTGGCTGATTTCGTGGTCGCGCCGACCTTCCCGAACAGCGGCTTCAACGCTTTCGTTGCCGCCGAGTTGAACGCCGGTGAACTGGCCGCGCTGGCGCAGCGCATCGATGCCGATCCACCGGCCTACACGCTTCAAGCCCCTGTTCAGCCCTCACAAACCCCGGTTTGGGACAACGGCCAACTGCAGCCGCGCGCAGCGGTGATGCGGGTCTTTGTGCTGGCCAATGGGTACGGTGGCGGCAAGCATGATGAAGGCGGGTTTGGCCAAAGGAATGGCCCGGGCACGGGCGGCGGCTGGCGCGTCGTGCCTGGCGCGATGACACGCGTGGCGGGCGACGTGCCCGGTGCCAGTGGGCAACGTGGGCGGGGCGACCCCTGGTTGTCGATGCAGCGCGGCAGCGCGAGCATCGACACCTGGGTCGTCGCTCGTGGCGCGGTGGACACCAGCTCGCTGCTGCCCAAACCACTCACTGCACAGGAACTTCAAGGCTGGCGCCGTGCGGTCACCAGCCGCTCGGCCGAAAACCTGTTCTGGCTGGGCCGCTTCTGCGAGCGCGCTGAAAGCACGGTGCGGCTGGCCCGACTGATGCTCGAAACCTTGCCCACGGCGGGCCCTGAGCTGTTGCGTGTGCTCGATGTGCTGGCGCGCCGGCATGGCTTGGTGGGCGCGCAGCAAGGTGGCGGGCCGTTGCCCGGCCTGCTGCGTTGCGCGCAGGCACTGCGCGAACGCTTGTCGCCCGAGCATTGGCGCTTGATCCATGAGGCGCATGAACACTTTGCGCAGGGCGGTGCCGCCTGGGCCCAAGCGCTTCCCGTGGCAACACCTCAGGTCTTGGCCAAATTGGCCCAGATTGCCACCGTGCTGGCCGCCATCACCGGGGCGCAGACCGATCACATGACGCGCGACGATGGCTGGCGGCTGCTGTCGGTGGGGCGCCAGATCGAGCGCCTGGACACCTTGAGCCACGCGCTCGGACTGGGCTTCGAACACGGCCTGCACGAAAGTGAAGACGGCTTTGCGCTGCTGCTGGGCTTGTTTGACAGCGTCATCACCTACCGCGCGCAGTTTCAGAACCGCCGCGAAGTGTTGCCCTTGCTGCAACTGCTGGTGTTTGACACCGACAACCCACGCTCGCTGGCCTGGGTGGCACGTACCCTGCGCGACCGCTTGTGCAAGGCCGCGCGCCATGATGCGGCGTGGGCGCAGGCCGTTGCCGCCGCAGCGCCCATGCCCGAAGCCTGGTCGCTTGAAGCCTTGGGCCTGCGCGATGCTGCGGGCCGTCAAACCTTGTTGATGGAAGCCTTGCGCAGTTGTGGCGAAGGCGCGCGGCGCGTGTCCGACGAGATCGGCCAGCGCCTGTTCGCGCACGTTTCCACAGCAGACCGCGCGGTGTGGCAATGAGCCTCGCCCGGCCGCCCGAAGCGGCTCGCACCGCAGTGCGCAGCACGGAGGTTTCCGAATGAGCCTCGCCCGGCCGCCCGAA
>JAYUQE010000263.1:0-3983 GCA_043756905.1 Burkholderiales bacterium
GGAATCTTGGCCGCGGCAAGTTCAAGCTGCTCGTCAACCAGCTTCGTGAAACTGCCCGAGGGGGGTGTGTCGTTGGGGTTCATGAGGGGTTTCAGTGGGTGGACGATAGGTTGACCTTATGCGCCTGTGTGCCGGCAAAGGCAAGCTCCAGGTCATCCGGGTCGGGGCTTGCGTCGCGCCTGCGTCTTGTTTCCCTTGTCGTCTGGCGTCACAAAGCCAATCGGCCGCCTCGGCGGGTCAGGCGGCGTCATCAACTCGCGCAGCGCATCAAACACCTGCTTGAGTTGGGTGCGGGTGTTGCGGCTGAAGCTGTCGTGCTGCATGGCCAGGGCTTCCGTCTTCGATTCAAGATCGGCCAATCGTTTGGCCAGGTCGCCATGGGTGGCGGCCAGCGCACGCATGCGCACAAATGCGCACAAATGCGCGAACAACGTACACCGAAACTTCGATCGCCCGCGGGCTGTTCAAAATGGTGGTGGCCATGATGGCGCCATGCTCGGTGAAGGCGTTCGGCAGGTACTTGCGGTGTTGGCCGCGCCCGGTCTCTAAGGTCGCAAATTGCGACCTTAAAGCCACCCACTCCGCCGCACTCAGCGCGAACATGAAGTCGTGCGGAAACTTCGCCAAGTTGCGTTTGACGGCCTCGTTGAAGCGCTTGGTTGGCACATCGTAGAGCGCCGCCAGATCGGCATCCAGGATCACGCGCTGGCCACGCACGGTCGCGATGCGCAAGGTGATCGCCTGCGGCGCCAGAAGCTGCGCTGCACCTGTAACGGGTTCCGTTTCCGGCACGATGTCGCCCCCCTTTGAAACGAGAGCCGGTGCGCTCAGCACCGGCTCTCGCACTCAGTCGCCTTGCAGGCCGCGGCATCGCAGAGCTCGGCCCCCTCCTGAGGCGTTCGCCAGTGCGCAGGCACTGGCGCACGTCCTCAGTCGGCCTGCTTGCGCAAGAACGCCGGGATCTCGATTTCGTCCATGCCGTTGCTCGACAGCGCCTCCACCTTGGCCGCCGCGGTTTGCGAGCGCGGGGTGCGCCACACGGTGGGCGAGTTCAAGTTGGTGTAGTCCTGCGGGCCGTGTCCACCGTGCCCAGCCTGGCCGGGTTGCGGCGCAACCAGGTTGTCCATGATGGGCAGGTTGTCGGTGCCGGTGCGCAGGTTGGCCTGCGGCGGCACCACGCTCAGCGGCGCCTGGGCGCGCCGCGCGGCCGATGACAGGCCCGTGGCGATGACCGTCACGCGCAACTGGTCGCCCAGGGTTTCGTCGTACGCGGTGCCGTAGATCACGTGCGCCTCGTCGCTGGCATAGCGGCGAATGGTGTTCATCGCGTTGCGGCTTTCGGCCAGCTTGAAGGTGGCCTTGCTGGCGGCAATCAGCACCAGCACGCCGCGCGCGCCGCTCAGGTCGATGCCTTCGAGCAGCGGGCAGGCCACGGCCAGGTCGGCGGCCTTGTTGGCGCGGTCGGGGCCACCGGCCTGGGCCGTGCCCATCATGGCCTTGCCGGGCTCGCTCATCACGGTCTTCACGTCTTCGAAGTCGACGTTCACCAGCCCCGGAATGTGGATGATGTCGCTGATGCCGCCCACGGCGTTCTTCAGCACGTCGTTGGCGTGGGCGAAGGCCTGGTCTTGCGTCACGTCATCACCGAGCACTTCCAATAACTTCTCGTTCAACACGACGATGAGCGAGTCGACATTGGCTTCGAGTTCGGCCACGCCGTCATCGGCCTGGCGGCTGCGCCGGCGGCCTTCGAACTCGAACGGCTTGGTCACCACGCCCACCGTGAGCACGCCCATTTCCTTGGCAATGCGCGCTATCACCGGCGCCGCGCCCGTGCCCGTGCCGCCGCCCATGCCGGCGGTGATGAACAGCATGTTCGCCCCCTGGATGGCATCGCGAATCTGCTGCACCGCTTCTTCGGCCGCGGCGCGCCCGACCTCGGGTTTCGAGCCCGCGCCCAGGCCCGATTCGCCGAGCTGCACGAGCTGCCCCGCGCCGCTGCGGTTCAAGGCTTGCGCGTCGGTGTTGGCGACGATGAACTCCACGCCCTGCACGCCTTGGCCGATCATGTGTTCAACAGCGTTGCCGCCGCCACCGCCCACGCCGATCACCTTGATTTGTGTGCCCTGGTCAAATTCTTCGATCATCTCGATAGTCATCATGAACCTCCGTCCTGAGTCAATGCAGTTGCCAAAAAAAAGTGGTTGAAATCAAAAGAGCGAATGCCTGTGGATGGGGTCCAGGCTGTTTTTTGTTTGATGCTTGTTGTTTGTTAGCTGTTGTCACGTCGTCAGAAATTCCCCAAGAACCAGTCGCGCAAACGGCCAAACCAGCTCTTCACCGAGCCGGCCTGCCCCGCCGCCTTCACCCCCCGTGCGCGCGACAGCCGCGCTTCTTCCAGCAAGCCCATCACGGTGGCCGAGCGCGGGTTGGCCACCATGTCGTGCAAGGGCCCGCTGTACAGAGGCAGGCCGCGGCGCACAGGCTTTAAAAAGATGTCTTCGCCCAACTCCACCATGCCGGGCATGACGCTGGAGCCGCCGGTGATCACCACGCCCGAAGACAACAGCTCTTCAAAGCCGCTTTGGCGGATGACCTGCTGCACCAGCGAATAGATTTCTTCGACCCGCGGCTCGATCACGCCGGCCAGCGCCTGGCGGCTCAACATGCGTGGCGCGCGGTCACCCAGGCCGGGCACTTCAAGCTGCGCCAGCGGGTCGGCCAGCAGTTGCTTGGCCACGCCGTATTGCAGCTTGATCTCTTCAGCGTCTTTGGTCGGCGTGCGCAGCGCCATGGCAATGTCGCTGGTGATCAGGTCGCCGGCGATGGGAATGACCGCGGTGTGGCGGATGGAACCATCGGTGAAGATCGCCACATCGGTGGTGCCCGCGCCGATGTCCACCAGCACCACGCCCAGTTCGCGCTCGTCTTGCGTCAACACGCCGGCGCTCGACGCACTCGGGTTGAGCACCAGGCGCTCCACTTCCAGGCCACAGCGGCGCACACACTTCAAGATGTTCTCGGCCGCGCTTTGCGCGCCGGTGACGATGTGCACTTTCACCTCAAGCCGGCTGCCGCTCATGCCCACGGGTTCTTTCACCTCGTGGCCGTCGATGATGAATTCCTGCGGCTCCACCAACAGCACGCGCTGGTCGTTGGGGATGTTGATCGCCTTGGCGGTTTCCACCACGCGCGCCACGTCAGCCGGGCTCACTTCACGCTGGTCGCGCACGATCACCATGCCGGTGGAGTTCTGGCCGCGGATGTGGCTGCCGGTGATGCCGGTGAAGACCGATTCGATCTTGCACGCCGCCATCATCTCGGCCTCTTTCAAGGCCTGCTGGATGCTCTGCACCGTGGCGTCGATGTTCACTACCACGCCGCGTTTCAGGCCATGCGTGGTGGCCACGCCCAGGCCGGCCACGCGCAGCTCGCCGTCGGGCATGACTTCGGCAACCACCGCCATCACCTTGGCCGTGCCGATGTCCAGCCCCACCACCACGTCTTTGATTTCCTTGGCCATCTTCGTTGCCTCGTCTTTTCTTATTTCTTGCCCGCAGCGGCCGGCGCTGCGGTGGTGATGCCGCGCAGCCGCACGGCGTAACCTTGGGCGTGGCGCAGATCGGCGTATTCCAGCGGCGCCGGGTAGGTTTGACGCACCTGCCCCAGCGTGCGCACGAAGCGCGCACCGCGCTCCACGATGTCTTCGTCGCTGCCGCGGCCCAGTTCCAGCACCGCGCCGCTGTCCAGCTCAGCGCGCCATGAACCACGCCCCGAGAGCACGAGCGTGTTGATCTCGGCGTCCAGCGCCTGCGCCAGCGGCGCCAGCTTGTGCAGCAGCGCCAACATGCGCGCCGAGCTGCCCGCCGGCCCGGCCAAGGTGGGCAACTCGTCGTCTTCCACGTCTCCCAGGTTGGCGTCGAACACCTCGCCCTGCACATTCACCAGGCGCTCGCTGCCATCTTCGGCCTGCCACAGCGCGC
>JAYUQE010000264.1:0-3977 GCA_043756905.1 Burkholderiales bacterium
GTAGAAAAAACTACGAAAACATCTTTTCAAGTGCCAATGGGTAGATTATCATGACGCCAACGGCCTGAAGCGCCGCACCAAGCAACGCCAGGCCCGGAGATCAAGTCATGCGTTTCCACACCCCCTTCACTCTGCTCAGCGCCCTGGCCGGCCTGGCCATCAGCGCGGCCACGCTGCCCGCTGCGGCCCAAGCCCCGGCCTGGCCCAGCGCGCCGGTGCGCATCGTGGTGCCCTTCAGTGCCGGTGGCGCCTCAGACGTGCTCACCCGTTCGCTGGCCGAACAACTGCAACTGCGCCTGGGCCAGAACTTCATCGTTGAAAACCGCACCGGCGCGGGCGGCAACATCGGCATGGAGGCGGTCAAGGCGGCGCCGGCGGATGGCCACATGGTGGCCTCGGCCACCATCGGCACGCTGTCGATCAATCAGTTTCTCTTCGCCAAACTCAGCTACGACCCGGCGAACGACTTCGTCTACGTCTCAAAAATCTGGGAAAACTGCAACGCCTTCGTCGTCTCGGCCAACCACTCGGCCAAAACGGTGCAGGAATTTTTAACCTGGGCGCGCGCGCAATCCAAAGGTGTGACCTACGGCTCGGCCGGGGTGGGCACCACACCGCACCTGGCGGGCGAGCTGTTCCGCCACCGCACCGGCATCCAGGCGCTGCATGTGCCGTTCCGCGGCGCCGCGCAATCCATGCCCGCGCTGGTGGCCGGCGACACAGACTTTGCCATCGACAACATCGCCAGCTACACGCCTTTGATCAAGAGCGGCAAGGTGCGTGCCCTGGCCGTGACCTGCCCAGAGCGCTGGCCCACGCTGGCTGATGTGCCCACCATGGCCGAGGCTGGCGTGCCCAGCTTCACCATCACGTCGTGGGGCGCCTTCGTGTTGCCCAAGGGCACGCCGGCGGCAATTGCTGAAAAGCTTTCGGCGTCGGTCAAAGCCATCGCCAGCGAGCCGGCCATGCAGCAAAAGTTCCTGGACATCGGCGCCCGAGCCGTGTTCAGTTCGCCGCAAGAAACGGCGGCCTTTGCCGAACGCGAGCGTGTGAAGTGGAAGGAAGTGGTGCAGATTTCCGGCGCCAAGATGGAATGAATGCCGTGGCTTTGACAGCACCCTTCAGCCGCACCCTGATCGAGCTCGTGCGCGAGCAAGCCGCGCGCGCCCCGCAAGCGCTGGCGCTGGTCTGCCCACAAGGGCGCTTCACGTACACGAAATTGGCGCAGCGCGCCGCTCGCGTGGCCGCGGCGCTGCATGCCGCGGGCGTGCGCCATGGCGACCGCGTGGGCCTGCTGCTGAGCAACCGCGTGGAATGGCTGGATCTGTGCCTGGGCGCGGGCGCCGTTGGCGCGGTGGTGGTGCCGCTGAGCACCTGGTCCACCCGCAGTGAACTCGCGTTCCTGGTGCAAGACGCCGGCCTGGCCCTGCTGGCCGTGCAGGCGCGGTTTGGTGAGCGTGACTTTGAAGCCGACGTGCTGGCCCTGCGTGGCACCCCCGGCCTGCGTGGCCTGCCTGACGCGAACAAGATTTGGGTGCTCGACAAACCCGACACCGCGTTCACCCACTTCGATGCCCGGCTGAGCGCCGCTGAACCCTTGCCGCCCTTGCCGCCAGGCCAGGCTGCCAGTGCGGGCGACGATGCCTTGGTGCTCTACACCTCGGGCAGCACCAGCGCGCCCAAGGCGGTGCCACTGCGCCAGTTTGCGGTGCTTGAAAACGCCTTCAACATCGGGCAGCGCCAGGGCCTCACCGCGGCAGACCGCGTGCTGCTGGCCAGCCCCTTGTTCTGGGCCTATGGCGGTGCCAATGCACTGCCCGCAACGTTCACGCACGGCGCCACGTTGGTGTTGATGGAAAAGTTTGAGCCGGCGCTGGCCCTCGACGTGATCGAGCGCGAACGCTGCACGGCCTTCTACACCCTGCCGGCCATGACGGCGGCTCTGGCGCAACACCCCCTGTACCGCAAAGTGCGGCTGGCCAGCCTGCGCACCGGCGTCACCATCGGCAGCCCGGAGGAATTCCTCTATGCCGTGCAGGTGCTGGGTGCGGCCGAGCTGTGCAACATCTACGGCGCCACTGAAACCTGCGGCAATTGCGCCGTCACCTGGCACCACTGGCCGCTGCAACGCCGTGCGCACTGCCAGGGCCCGCCGCTGCCCGGGCAACAAATGCGCGTGGTGGATGAAGACACCGGCGTGCCGGTGCCCCCCGGCACACCCGGCCTGGCCGAAGTGCGCGGCTACACCACGCTGGGCTACACCGGCGCCAGCAGCGAGCAAAACGCCAAGGCCTTCACGGCAGACGGCCACTACCGCAGCGGCGACTTGGGCATGATTAACGCTGACGGTGACTTTGTTTTCGTCGGCCGCGTGGGCGACATGATCAAGCGCGCCGGCATCAATGTTTCACCCGCCGAAGTGGAACAGGTGCTGCGCCGCCATGCAGCGGTGCAAGACGCCGCGGTGGTGGGTGTGCCCGACGCCGCGCGTGGCGAACGCATCTTTGCTTTCATCGTGCCCCAGCCCGGCCATGCCTTTGATGCCGCGGCCTTGCTCAAGCATTGCGCCACGGAAGCGTCCAAATACAAGTTGCCCGATCACATCGAAGCCCTTGCCGCCTTGCCGCTCACCGTCACCGGCAAGTTGCAGCGGCGCGAACTGAAGCAGCGCGCCATCGAGCGCGCGGCAGCACTCACACCCAAAGCCAGCACGGCGCATTCCAACTGAGAACACCATGCCATTGAACCGACCCACGGCCGTGATTGGCTCTGCCATCATGGCCCCCATGACCACCGAGCGCTGGTCGCTCGAGGAAATCTTGTACGAGGTGGCGCAAGCGGCGCTGAGAAACGCCGGCCTAACGATCGAGAAGATTGACGGCATCGTCGTCGGCTCGAACGACCAGATCGACGGCCGCGCCATTTCGGTGATGGCCGCATCAGGCTCGGTGGGGGGCGTGGATCGCGACATCCTGTCCACCCCTTCAGCCGGCGAACATGCCTTCGTGATGGGCGTGCTGCGCATCGCCTCGGGCCAGTACGAAACCCAGCTCGTCGTGGCCTGGGGCTCCACTGAAGCGCATTCCCTGCCTGAAGTGGAACGCCTGGGCGCCGACCCGTACTTTCACCGCCGCTTGCCGCTGGACGATTTGTCCAGCTTCGCGCTGCAGGCCAACGCCCTGGTGGCAGCGCAGCCGCAAGCCGAAGGCCTGGCCGCGTCGGTGATGACCGCCAACCGCCAGCGCGGCGCCATCGCCTACCCCGAGGCCACCGGCCCGGTGGCAACCGAAGCGCAAGTGGCCGCCTCGGCGCCCGCGCGCTGGCCGGTGCGCCAAGGCATGCTGCGTGCGCCCGTCACCGGCGCCGTGGCCCTGGTGCTGGCGAGTGAAGCGCATGTGAAAGAGGCCGGCATCGCCAACCCGGCCTGGGTGCGCGGCATGGGCTGGGCCACCGAAGCCGCCTTCCTGGGCGACCGCGATCTGACGCAAGCCACGGCGCTGCAGGAAGCCGCGCGCCAGGCCTTTGCCGATGCGGGAATTGCCAACATGGGCCAGGTGGATGTGGCCGAGCTGTGCAGCCCCACGCCGTACCAGGAACTCATCGCCTATCAAGCATTGGGCATTGCCGGGCCCGAGGGTTGGGCCGGTGTGGTGCACGGCAAAGCGGCCAAGCCGACGCTGAACCCTTCAGGTGGCCTGGCAGCGATCAACCCCGTGTATTGCGGCGGCCTGGTGCGCGTTGCCGAGGCCGCCAACCAGGTGCGCGGCGTGGCGGGCAGGCACCAAGTCAGCGACACGAAACTGGCCTTGGCGCATGCCGCCAGCGGGCCGGCGAACATGTACCAAACGGTCGTGGTGTTTGGCCGCGACAAGCAAGGAAAGAAATGACCAATCCCCGAGTAGGAATCATCGGCATCGGCCAGTCGGCGTTCAAGCCGCGGCGCGACGATGCCAGTTACCCTGACCTGGTGCGCGAAG
>JAYUQE010000265.1:0-3970 GCA_043756905.1 Burkholderiales bacterium
TGCGGGCATGAGTGCGCCTGCAGCGCGGGCGAAGGGCCCGCGCAAGGCCAGAAATGGCAAACAAACGGGGTGAATTGCGAGTTCGCGACCTCAAATTCACAGACCCGAGGCGAAAGCGAAGGCAGTCAACTGAAACTGTAATTCCGAGGGGTTGTGCAGACGTTCCTTAGGGGCTTGCGCGCGTCCTCGTCTCCTCCGCCCCGTCTGCGGCGGCGTCTTCCGGCTGCGGCCGCAGCGCACCACGCCGCCGATCATCACCATGCCCACCCCCGGCGGATCACCCATCCCGGCGCTTTCCAGCAAGGTTCGCCCGGCCGTGTGCTGGGCCCGGTCGGTGCCAGCGCGTGGCCAGGCGCTGCAAACAGCCTGGGCGCCATCAAGACTGCGCCGTTTCTGCGGCCCCGCGCCGCGCGCTGCGGGAACCGGTTGTGTCCGAGGCTTTTGTGACCGGGGCGAACCGGCCTGACCTTCTGGGTAGACCCGTATACAACCTCTCTGATGGATCGTGATGCTCAGCTGACCGGCGCGTGCTCGCGCAGCAAGCGCCGCGCCAGCTCAACGGCCGTGCCGGCGTGGTCGTCATCCAGCGTCATGCTGCCGCCGGGTGGGTTTCAGGCGACGAAATAACGTTTCAATTCAGCCACCGCGGCGTCGGGTGCGCTGAACACCGGCTGCGCCAAGACGGCCTGCACCGCGGCCAGTGCGGTGGAAGTCGAGAAGTGCGCCAGCAACACCGCATCGCAATGCGCCAGGCGCGGCGCGGCCCGGGCCAGCAGCTGGTGGTGTTGCTCAATGCTGCCGCCGCGCGCTGCGGCCAGGGCCTCGGGCACGCAGACGGTTTCGAGCGTGGCGTTGCTGCCGGCTTCGCGTGCGGCCTGAACGAATTCCTGTTCCATCGAGGCCGCCGCCGGCGCGAACGTGGCCAACATGCCGATGCACTGGGCGCCACCGCGCAGCGCGGCGCTGAACATGGCCTGGTTGGGCTTGAGCACCGGCACCGTGCTGCGCGCGGCCACCGCTTGAATGGCCGGGCCGAAGGCCGAGCAGGTGAACAGCGCCCCGTGCGCACCGGTTGCCATGGCCTGTTCGGCCAGCGCCGCGATGCGCGTGAACAGCGCCGGGCTGAGCTGTCCGGCGGCTTGCAGATCGGCCGGCAGCGCGTCGTCAAGCAGGTTCACGCACCGAGCCTGCGGCCAGTGGCTCGCGAAGGCCGCCGCCACCGGCGCCATGGCCAACTGCACCGCGTGGATGAGCGCGATGCGCGGCGGCGTTGCTGTGCTGCTCACTCCGGCGAGATCTTCATGTCCTTGACCACCTTGGGCCAGCGCTGCGCCTCAGCGGCCACGAAGCCGGCGAATTCTTCGGGCGTGCCCCCGCTGATGACGTTGCCTGGCCCGGTGATGCGCTGCGCCAGATCGGGTTCTTTCAGCGCCCGGTTGATGGCCTCGTTGAGCTTGGCGATGATGGGCGCGGGCGTGGCCTTGGCCTTGGCTTTCAGGTAAGGCGTGGCGGCGGGCAGCATGTCGAACATGAAGCCCACCGTGCCGGCGATCAGGTCGTCGTGGCCGGGACGCCGCCCTTGCAGGGCACGTGGATCATGGTCGTGCCCAAGATGTCTTCAAGCAACTTACCCGCCAGGTGGCAGGCGCCGCCCGAACCTGCCGAGGTGTAAGTGACATTGCCCTTGGTGGCATTGGCGTGGGCCGCCAATTCGTTGAAGCCCTTGTGCGTGGACTTCTCGGCCGAGACCACCAGCACGGTGCAGCCAGCACCGCGGCCAGCAGGGCCAGGGTGTGAGTGACGAAATGGCGAATGGTCATGAGTGTCTTTCAAATGCTTTGGTGAAGAAGTCCACGGTGCCGAAGTTGCCCGATTTCAATGCCAGTTGAATGCCACTGCCGCCTGCGGCGGGCGAGTGCGCATGGCACCACGGCACGCCCGGGTCGATCTGCGTGCCCACGCGCATTTCTGTGACACCCAGCGCCAGCACACACGCGCCCGAGGTTTCGCCCCCGGCCACCACGAGTTGGCGCACGCCATGCTGCACCACGCCGCGCGCAATGGCCGCCAGCGTTTGTTCAACCAGCTCGCCTGCGCGCTGCACGCCGAGTTGTGCCTGCACCGCGGCCACCGTTTGAGCCGGCGCTGTCGCGTGGAACAACACAGGCCGCATGTTGTCTTGTGCGGCATACCAGGCCAGCGCATGCGCAGCAATGTCTTCGCCCGCGGCGATGCGCAACGGCTCCACCGCAAACGCCGCACCGCCACTTTGAATGAAGTGCGCCACCTGCGCATTCGACGCCGCCGAGCAACTGCCTGAGATGATGGCGCACGCACCCTGCGGTTTGGGCAATTGGGCGGCCTGTGTGTTGGGCGCCAGGCCATGGTTTTGAGCCAACCCAATGGCCACGCCCGAGCCGGCCACCAGCAGCGGCGCGCCGGCCAGAGCGCGGCCCAGGGCCATGAGGTCGGCGTTGTGGATGGCGTCAACGATGGCCAGGCGTACGCCCTGCGCTTGCAGCGTGGCAATGCGCGCCGTGATGGCGGCGGCGCCGGCGGCCACCGTCCCATGCTCGATCAACCCCACCTGGCCACCGCATTGGGCTTGCAGCACGCGCACCAGGTTGGCATCCCGCATGGGCGTCAAGGGGTGGTCGCGCATGCTGCTTTCGTTCAGCAGCACATCGCCCACGAACAGATGGCCCTTGTAGACCGTGCGCTGGTTTTCCGGGAAGGCCGGGCAGGCGGTGGCGAAGTCGCAGCCCAGCTCGGCCAGCAAGGCTTCAGCCACCGGGCCGATGTTGCCCTGCGCGGTGGAATCAAACGTGGAACAGACCTTGAAGTAGAGCTGCTGCGCGCCGTGCTCGCGCAGCCAGCGCGCGGCGGCGAGCGACTGCGCCACCGCATCAGCCGCCGGCGTGGTGCGGCTTTTCAGCGCCACCACCACGGCGTCGGCATCCAGCGTGATGCTTGACGTGGGCACGCCAATGGTCATCACCACGCGCAGGCCGCTGCGCACCAGGTTGTTGGCCAGGTCGGTGGCGCCGGTGAAGTCGTCGGCAATGCAGCCCAGCAGCATGTTGGCTTCTTTCAAACGTTAGATGTCAAGTTACCAAGGCCGCTGCCACCGCTGCGCCAAAAGCGGCGCAGCCCATGCGCCCGCCCAGGTCTGCCGTGCGGCTGGCCGGGTTGGCCAGCCGGCGAACGTTGGCGTACAGGTCCAGGCCAACGCGAAAACCGGCCGAGACATTGTGCCCACCCTTCTCAGGCACTGGGTAGTCGGCATGCGACTGCGTGCCCAGGATCACGCCGTCGGCGCCGCGGGCGCGTTGCAGCACCTCGTCGCGCAGCGTGGTGCTGGTCTTGTCCAGGCTGGCGAAGTCGACCTCGTCAAATTCAAAGCTCAGGCCCAAAGCGCGTGCGCTGTTGGCAGCGTTCAGCACAGTTAACGCCGCGGCAACGATTTCGGGGCCAATGCCGTCGCCCGGCAAGACGAGCAGATTCACAGATGGCTCTTTCAGGTTGAAGATGCAATGCAAGGTGCCGAGGTGAGCGCCTTCACTGCCGCCCCATTTCGGCTTGGCCGATGGCGTCGCCGCTCAGCTCCTGCGCGGGCGCCAAGGTCACGGTTACCTTGATCAGCATGCCGGTGAATTCAAACGGTGCGGTGTAGTGCGACACCGGGCTGCCGCGGTCGCGGCCGATGTCCAGGCCCGACCAGGAAATCATGGTGTTGAAGCCCAGGCGCAATTCACCCTGCGCAACCTGCTCATCATCCACCCACAGGCTGGCGCCGCGGCGCGAAGGCACCGGCACGCGGCCCACATGCGGCAGCGGCGGCGTCAGCACCATGGGGCCCAAGTCCATGCGAAACACCAGCGCATGCCGGCCGGCGGGCACCGTTTGCGCTGAACGCAGCACCTGGTGCACGCCGCCCACGTTCACGTCGTGCACCAGGTGGCCGCCTTGC
>JAYUQE010000266.1:0-11272 GCA_043756905.1 Burkholderiales bacterium
CTGGTGTCGCTGCTGGCCGCCGGCGGCGCGGCCAGCCAGGTGCTGCTGGTGGCCAGCGACGTGACCGGCCAGCGCGCCGCCGAACAGGCGCGCCTGCAAGCGGCAATCGTGCAGCGCGAAATGCTGGTCAAGGAAGTGCACCACCGCATCAAGAACAACCTGCAGGGCGTGGCCGGGCTGTTGCAGCAAAACGCCGCCCGCCACCCCGAGGTGGCCGGCGTGCTGAGTGAAGCGGTTGGCCAGGTGCAGGCCATTGCGCAGGTGTATGGCTTGCAAGTCGGCGTGGGCGGGCCGCTCAAGGTGGCCAGCGTGCTGGAGGCGATTGCGCAATCGGTGCAGCGCACCTTCGGGCGCGAGATCAGCGTGGGCTACGGCGACGCCGGTGCGCCGGGCCATGTGCTGCCCGAGGCCGAATCCATTCCGATTGCTTTGACGATGAACGAGTTGCTCACCAACGCCGTCAAGCACGGCCACGGCACGGTGCGTTGTGAGTTGGGCGTGGCCGGCGCCGAACTGCGCATCCACATCATCAACCCGGGCCTGCTGCCCGCGGGCTTTGACCTGGCGCAGTTTCCGTTTGGCGTGTCCGGCCTGGGGCTGGTTCGGGCGCTGTTGCCGCGGCGCAGCGCCACGCTCATGCTGCGCCAGGAAGACGCCGAGGTCTGGGCCCGCGTCGTGCTGCGCCCGCCCAGCGTGAGCCCGGGCTGAACGGCTTTGGTGGGCCCCGGGTTGAGCCGGGTTAGAGGGGCGACGCTTTTGGTTGAGAATGCCCGGCCCCATTCACCGAACAGGCGCGGACCACCAGTGAGCAGCAAGGGAAAGATCCTCGTCGTCGATGACGACCGCCTGGTGCTGGCCACCGTGGTGCATGGCCTGGCGCAGGCCGGTTTCGAGGTCATCGACGCCGACAACGGCGACGACGCGATCCTGCTGGCGCGCCAGCACCGCCCCGAGCTGGCGCTGCTGGACATCCGCATGGACGGCAAGAGCGGCTTCGACGTGGCCGCCTACCTGCGCGACCACTGCCACATCCCGTTCATGTTCCTGTCGGCCTTTGCCGACGACGACACGGTGGCCCAGGTCAAGGCCCTGGGCGCGGTGGCGTACATGGTCAAGCCGCTCGACGTGGGCCAGATCGTGCCCACTGTCCAGGCTGCTTTCAAGCAGTTGCGCGCCCAGCCTGTGGCGGCAAGCGCCGCGCCGGCCGCCACGCCAGACGTGCTGGGCCTGGCCGTGGGGGTCTTGATGCATCGCTTTTCACTCACCCGCGAGCACGCGCTGATGCGCTTGCAAGACATGGCGCACGGCGCGGCGCGCTCGCTGCCCGAGCAGGCTGAGCATGTTGTGCTGGCCCTGGAAGAACTGGCGCGCGGTCAGCCGCCGAGCGTGAACTGAAAGCGCGCCCCGGCGCCGGGCTGCGAATCAGCCCAGATCTGCCCACCATGGCGGCGCACGATGCGCCGCACCGACGCCAGGCCCACGCCCGTGCCCGGGAAGTCATGCGCGCCATGCAGGCGCTGGAAGACACCGAACAAGCGGTCGGCCGAGCGCATGTCGAAGCCGGCGCCGTTGTCGCGCACTTCATAGACCCATGTGTCATCGCGCTGCACGCGGTGAAAGGAGATCACGGCGGCGTCGCACTTGCTGCTGTACTTCCAGGCGTTGCCGAGCAGGTTTTCCAGCACCATGCGCAGCAGCGTGGGGTCGCCCTGGACGCTCAGGCCGGGCTCGATGTGCACCTGCACCTGGCGTTGCGGGGCCAGGCGGCGAAGGTCTTCCACCACGTAGCCCGCCACTTGTGAAAGGTTAACCGGCTGGCGCGCCAGCGGCTGGGTGGACAGCCGCGCCAGGCCAAGCAGGGCATCGATCATGCTGTTCATGCGCGCACCGGCGGCGAGCACGCGGTCGAGGTGGTCGTTGCCGATGCGGTCGAGCACGCGGCCGTAGTCTTCTTTCAAGATGCGGGTGAAGCCCTCGATCACGCGAATCGGCGCGCGCAGGTCGTGCGACACGGTGTAGCTGAACGACGCCTGTTCCTCGGCCAGGGCCTGGCTGCCCGGCGGTGGGGGCAGCAGGCTGAGCAGCAGCCCGGCTTGCGGCGCGCCGGGTTCGCCCAGCGCGGCCAACTGCACCACCCAGCCTTCATGCTGCAACGCCTGGCCGGGGCGCAGGCGGCGCACGCCGTCACGCAAGGCCGCCGGCACGCACTCCAGCAAGGTGGCCCAGGCCATGCCGGCGGCCTGTTCGGGCAGCCCCAACAACTGGCACGCCTGCGGGTTGGTGGTTTGCACTTCCAGGCCGCTGGCACCGGGCCGGGCAACGCACAGTGCCGCCGGGCTCAGGGCGAGCAAGGGTGCGACCAGGTCGTCTGCCCCTTCGCCCAGGCCTGCGTGCAGCGTTGGTTTGGGCGCACCGGCAGCAGCCCTGACGCGCAAGCTGCCCAGAAAGCCGCTGAAGCGGCCGTTCACGTCATGGCAGGGCAGGGCACTGAGCTGCCACGCGGTGGCGGCATCCTGGCCCGCCAGCGTCACCTCCAGCGCCGGCATGCCAGAGCGTGTTTGCAGGTGTGCGGCCAGGCTGCCGGGACCTTTCAGCGTGACGATTTCGGCCAGCGGCCGGCCGTTGACGGGGGTCTGCGCAGGGGCCGGGCTGGCCTTGGCCGAGGCGCTGCCCGCAGGCTGCCAATCGGTCAGGCACAAATGTTCGTCGCAACGCCACAACACAGCGTCGAAAAGTTGCGCCAGTTGGGCGGCGTGCATGCGCGCGGCGTGCACGCTGGCTTGCTGTCGCAGCCGCTCGCCCAGGCGCCCGACTTGGTAGGCGACCAGGGCCGCCGCTGCGCAGGCCAGCAGCAGACCCCAGCTCAGGCCCAGCCCGGCGCCGTGCGGGGCTGCCTGGGTGCCGGCCTGCCACAGCGCGGCCACGGCCAGCACCGCTGCCAAGCCCGGCGCGACCCAGGCGAACGCAGCGCCGGCCCAGGCCGGCGGCCAGCCGCTGGTGGGCTTGCCGGTTGCACCTGCATCCAGCGGTTTGGTCATCGAGCGATTGTAGGCAGGCGGTGGCAAGCGCCATTGGTCGGCGCCATGGGCGGGCGCGGTGGCTGCCCCGGCCTGGCTCAAGTTCGCCGCCCGGGCACCGAAACCCATGGTCATACGGGCACCCCTCGCCCACGCTGCATTCGGAACTTCGATGATGATCGCCTGCTTGCCAACCACGCTGTCGCCCGCTGCCGGCGCCACCGCCGCGCGCAAGACCACGCCAGATGCGGGCGGTTGGCTTGACGCCGCGCGGAAGCCCACCCATTCTTGCGCCGGCGGTGAACCGGGAGCGCCCAGCATGCAGTCAACTTCTCAGGGCGCGGCGCCGCTCGGCGCTGCCGCCACCGTGCTCGATGCCGCGGCCCTGCAGCGGCTGCGCGAGCTCGATCCGTTTGGCAACGGGGCCATCTTCACGCGCGTGTTGCAGGCCTATGCGACTTCGCTGCAGCGCCTGCTGGAACAACTGGCCCAGGCCCGCGAGCGTGATGACCCGGCCGCCGTGCGGCATGTGGTGCACACCTTGAAATCGTCTTCGGCCAGCGTCGGCGCATTGGCCTTGTCAACCCTCTGCGGCGACATTGAAGTGCTGGTGCGCGAGCGGCCCAGTGATGGCCTGGCGCCGCTGCTGGATGCCCTGTTGGCCGAAGCCGTGGGCGTGAGCCGGGCGGTGACGGCTATCCTCGCTGCATGACCCGACCCCGCGCATGAACTCCGCCATCGACCCGGTTGACGACGCCAAGGCAACGGTGCCCAAGGTGCTGTTGGTGGATGACGATGAAGTCAACCTGATCATGACGTCGCAGGCGCTGATCGACCGCGGTTTTGCGGTCACGCAGGCCAGTGGCGGCGAGGCGGCCCTGGCGCTGCTGTCGGGCTGGCAGCCCGACATCGTGGTGCTCGACGCCATGATGCCCGAGCTTGACGGCTTCGAAACCTGCCGCCGGCTGCGTGGGCTGGCGGCCTTCGAGAACATGCCGGTGTTGATGCTCACCGGGCTCGATGACGACGCTTCCATCACCCGCGCCTACCAGGCCGGGGCGACCGACTTCTTCGTCAAGTCCAACCAGTGGAGCCTGCTGGCCGGGCGCCTGCTGTACCTGCTGCGCGCTTCGCGCACGCGCATCGAGCTGGAGCGCAGCAAGGGCAAGCTGGCGCGGGCGCAAGACCTGGCCCGCATGGGCAGTTTCGACTGGCGCCGCCCGCTGCACTACAACGGCCATGGTGCCCTGGGGCTTTCGCCCGAGGGCTTGCGCGTGCTCGGCCATGGCAGCACCGACGTGGTGACCCTGCGCACCTTGCTGCGCATGATTTCGCGCGACGAGCGGCGCGGTTTCCTGCGGCTGTTGCACGGCGTGGTGCAAAGCGCGTCGGTGCTGGCCACGGACGTGAGCGTGACCTTGTACGACGGTCGCGCCCGCATCATCCACGTTGAAGCCGAGCCCGAATTCAACGAGCACGGCCACAGCGCCGGCTACACCGGCATCGTGCAAGACGTGACCGACCGCCGCGTGGCCGAAGACAAGATTCGCCACCTGGCCAATTTCGATTCGCTCACCGGGCTGCCCAACCGGCGCCAGTTGCAGTGGCGCGTGGAGCGCGCGCTCGAACAAGCCATCCGGCTCGACCACCAGTGCGGGTTGCTGCTGATCGACCTCGACCGGTTCAAGGTCATCAACGACACCCTGGGCCACGCCGCGGGCGATGAATTGCTGGTGGAGGTGGCGCGCCGCCTGCGTGGCTGCGTGCGCCACACCGACCAGGTGACGGAAGGCAGCCTCGACGCCGTGGGTTCGCGCTCGCACCGCGCGCTTGAAGCCGTGGGTCGGCTCGGCGGCGACGAATTCGTGGCCCTGCTGCCCGAAGTGCAGGGCGACGCCGACGCCGAGCGCGTGGCCGCGCGCATTCTCGAAGTGATGCGCGAGCCGATCTTCGTGGCCGGCCAGGAATGCTTCGTCACCGCCAGCGTGGGCATCGCGCTGTTTCCGCGCGACGGCAACAGCGTGGCCGACCTGATGCGCAATTCCGACGTGGCGATGTATGCAGTCAAGTCGCAAGGCCGCAATGCCGCCACCGTGTACAGCCCACAACTGGCCGGGCGCGGGCGCGAGAAACTGGCGCTTGAGACGGCGCTGCACAAGGCCATCGAGCGCGACGAACTGGTGTTGCATTACCAGCCCAAGATCGACGTGCGTTCGGCCAGCATGGTCGGCGCCGAGGCGCTGATGCGCTGGGCCCGTGATGGCAAGCTCGTGCCCCCGGGCGACTTCATTCCGCTGGCCGAGGAAACCGGCCTGATCGTGCCGCTGTCGGAATGGGCGCTGCGCGAAGCGGCGCGCCAGGCCAAGGTCTGGCAGTTGAATTTCGGCTTCGACGATGCCATCGCCGTCAACCTGCCCACCCGCCTGTTCGAGCGCTCAGACCTGGTCGATCACATCCACAAGTGCGTCACCACCTACGGCATTTCGCACCGCATGATCCAGCTCGAAATCACCGAAACCGGGCTGATGAAGGATTTGCAGAACGTCATCCCGTCGCTGCACCGGCTCAACGAGATCGGGGTACAGATCTCGATCGACGACTTCGGCACCGGTTACTCGTCGCTGGCCTACCTGACCACGCTGCCGATCTCCGAGCTGAAGATCGACCGCTCCTTCGTGCGCGACCTGGGTGTCACGCCGCAAAGTTCGGCGGTGGTCACGGCCATCATTGCGCTGGCCCGCTCGCTGAGTTTGCGCGTGATTGCCGAAGGGGTTGAGAACCTGCGCCAGATGGAAGTGCTGCACCGCCTGGGCTGCGGCCTGATGCAGGGTTTTCTGTTTTGCCGCGGCGTGCCGCCCGACGACCTGGAGCGCTGGGTCGAGCAGACCATCCTGCCGCGCAAGGCGCCATGGATCGTTGCCGCGGGCAGCGGCATTGCCACCGAGCCCGGCCGCATGCCGGCGCTGCGGCAGGTTTGAGAGCCTGTGAACAAGTCCAGCACACCCGCTCGGCCGCCCCAGCCGGCGCCGCTCGTCGTTGCAAATGCTCGCAATAGCCCACGCTATGGCTGCGCTTTGCGCCTAGATCGACACCGGCTGGAGCACCCGCTCGGGCGCGCCGGATTCATTCACAGGCTCTGAGCCTGGACAACCACCCAAGGGCCGGTAACCATGGACATGACTTTGCCCCCGCCGGGCCAAGGCACCGCGCCGGTGAACCTGGCCAAGGCCGCGCTGCGCCGCCTGGCCATGGTGAAACTCGAACCCACGCCCGACAACTATGCTCGCGCCTACGCCTTCGAGAGTGGCGAAGCGGTGCCGGCCGTGCCGCCGCGCCTGAAGGCGCTGCTGGAGCCGCTGGTGGGCGGCTTCACTGATAGCAACGTGGCGCGCGAAGAACTGCTGAGCCTGCTCGGCAGCGGGCGCTGGGACGACGCCGCGCGCGTGATCGCAGGCTGCGCGCGAACCCAGCGCGACGAGCGCGCCGCCCAAGGCCTGGCCTGGACGGAGAACATTGAAGCCATGCTGGCGGGCCTGGAGCACGGCAGCCGCAGTTGGCCGTTGTCGGCGCGCAAGGAAAGCCTGCACCGTGTGCTGGTCAATTCACACGGCGATGCGATGCGATTGCGCACCCGCCTGGCGCGGCTTGTGCAAGCCTGGTGCCAGGACGTGGCCGAACCGGCCCTGCGCGATGAGGCCGAGCCGCCGGGCGTGCCGCTGCCTGTGGCCGTGCCGGAATTGGCCGCGCTGGCGCCGATGGAGCCGTTGGCGCCGGCCCCCGCCTGGCCGGCCATCATGTTGGCGCTGGCCGGCAGCCTTTACGCCGCCTTGCCCAGCGGTGAGCGCCGGGCCGATGAACTGCGCGGCGAACTCGACCGGCTCATGCCGCAGCTGCGCGGCGGTGACGACGGCGTTGAAGTGACCCACGCCGTGGCTGACCTGTGCCGCCGCGCCGAGCGCCTGCTGGCGCATCGACACGGCCTGCTGGCTGACCTGGGGCGGCTGTGCAGCGAACTCACCGCTGGCCTGGCCGAACTGGCCGAGGACGGCAGTTGGGCGCGTGGCCAGTGCGAGGTGATGCGCCGTGGCCTGGCCGAAGGCATCAGCGCGCGCAGCGTGCGTGCCGCCAGCGAGGTGCTGGCCGAAACGCGCAAGCGCCAGAGCCACCTGCACACGGATCGCAATGAAGCGCGCCACGCCATCAAGGAGCTGATTGCGCGCATGCTCAGTGACCTGGGCCGGCTGGGCGAAGACACCGGCCGCTTCGGCGCCAGCGTGAGCCAGCATGCGCTGGCCATTGAACAGGCGGATTCGATCGAAAGCCTGGCCGGTGTGGTCAAGCAAATCGTCCAGGAAAGCCAGGCCGTGCAGGTGATGGTGAGTGAAACCCAGGCCCGGCTGCGCGACGAACATTCGCGCGCCTCGCAAATGGAGCTGCGCGTGCAGGCGCTGGAATCGGAGTTGCGCCGCCTGTCTGACGAAGTGGCCACCGACCTGCTCACCCAGGTGGCCAACCGGCGCGGCCTGGTGCAGGCCTTCAAGGCCGAATGCGCGCGCATCGAGTCTGGGGTTAGCTGCATGGGGCTGGCGCAAGCAAGTGCGGTCTCGCCACTTTTGTCAAGCTCGATGCCGGCCTTGGGGCTCTCAATAGGCCTTATAGACATCGACAACTTCAAGAAACTCAACGACAGCCTGGGCCACGCCGCGGGCGACAAGGCCTTGCAGACCCTGTCGGCCAAGGTCAAGGCGCAACTGCGTGAGTGCGACACCGTGGCCCGCTTCGGCGGCGAGGAATTCGTGGTGCTGCTGCCGGACATGCCGGCGCCCGAAGCGCAGCAGTTCCTCACCCGCATGCAGCGCAGCCTGAGCGCGGCGTTGTTCATGCATGAAAACAAGGAGGTGCTGGTCACCTTCTCGGCCGGCGTCACCGCCTGGCGGCAGGGCGAGACGCTGGAGGCCGCGCTGGAGCGCGCCGATGAAGCGCTGTACGAAGCCAAGCGTACCGGCAAGAACCGCACCTGCGTCGGTTAACCGCCAGGTTAAATCGACGTTCAACGGCGCGCCGTTCAACGGCGCAGGTAGCGCAGCAAGCGCCCTCTGTAGCGGCCGGCCAGGTGGTTGGCCGCCGCGTCCAGGCGCGACTGTTCCAGCACGAAACCCAGTGCCAGCATGCGTTCGCTGAAGGCGCTGCGGTTGCCGCGCTCGGGGTCGACGATCAAAACCTCGGCGCAGCGCCGGGCGCGGCGTTCGATCGTGCCGCTCAGGCCGCCGGCGTCGTCGCGCTCGTACAGCACATCGCTGGCCATGATCAGGTCGAACCGGCCCTGCAGTTCGAGATGAGTCAGCGGGCCCAGCAGGGCGATCGCGCTGCCGGCATCACCCCAATCCGCATGGCCGTAGGGCAAGGGCGGCAGGCCATTCAAGCGCAAGTTCTTGAGCAAGAAGCGGGCGGCCAGCGGGTGGCGGTCGCTGGCCGTGACATCGGCCCCGCGCCGGTGGCTCACCAGGCTGGGCAGGCCCAGGCCGCAGCCAAGCTCCAGGATGCGCTCGCCCGCGCTCACCGGGCGCTGGCCCATGTGCACCGCCAGTGCGATCGACGACGGCCAGACTTGGCCGAACAGCGGCCACGTGGAAGGCGAGATGCCGATCGCCTCGGCCAGGCCGCCGGCATCGAAGAACTGCTGGTTGTCGCGCAGCGCGCGGATGTGCAGATCGGCCACGCCGGCGATGGCGATGTGGATCAGCTTGACCCGGTAACCGCCGATGGCGCGCTCCTGGCAATGCGCGGTGGGATCAAGGCCCCGCGCCGCGGGCATCGCCCGAGTGAATCTGCAGCGCCTCCAGAAACCGCGACACCATGTTGTACGCGGCCACGGTGCCCACCAGTTCAACCACCTCGCGCTCGCTCAAGTGCTGGCGCAGCGCGTGCATCTGCTGCGCCGGCACATGGATGTCGCGCGTCATGGTGTCGGCCAGGCGCAGCGCGGCCTGCTGCACGGGGCTGAAAGCGCCGCTGTCGGCCCAACACGGCAGGGCATCGAGCTGCTCGCGCGTCAACCCTTCCTTCAGTGCCAGCGGCGCATGTTGCTCGGCTTCATAAGGCGCGCCGTTCAGGTGCGCCACCTGCATGATCACCAGCTCGCGCAGCCCGCCGCTGAGCTGCAAGCGCTGGCGCACTTGGGTCAGAAAGCCCAGCCACCCTTCAGCCAGCGGCGGGCTGTGCAGCAGCATCTGGTACAGGTGCAGCACGCTGCCACGTTCGGCGGTGATGCGTTGCACCAGCGGCTGCAATTCGGCTTGCGCCAAATCAGCGTAGGGAAGGTGTGCCATGCTGCATTGTCAGTTCAACCAAGGATGTTCATGAATGCGAAGCAATCGAAGTGGGCCGCCGCGACCGCGCTGCTGGCCGGCCTGTGCTGCGTGCTGCCGGCCTGGGGCCAGGCCTGGCCGGGCAAGCAGCCGATCAAGCTGGTGGCGGTGTTCCCGCCGGGCGGCTCGGTCGACCAGGTGGCGCGCATCCTGGCGCCGGCGTTGCAGCAGCAGTTGGGCCAAACCGTGGTGGTCGACAACAAAGGCGGTGCCTCGGGCGCCATCGGCACGGGCGCCGTGGCCGCCGCGCCGGCGGATGGCTACACCTTCGCGGTGGTGTTCGACACCCATGCCGTGAACCCGAGCCTGATCCCTAACATGGCGTTCGATACGCGCAAGGACCTGGCCGCCGTGGCCCTGCTCGGCACCGGCGCCATGGTGCTGGCCACGCCCGCCGATTCGCCCTTCAAGACCTTTGCCGACGTGGTGGCCGCGGCCAGGAGCGGCAAGGGCCCGAGCTACGGCAGCATCGGCGCGGGCAGCCTGGGCCACCTGGCCGTGAGCTTGTTGGCCAAGGGCGCTGCGCTCGACTTGGTGCATGTGCCCTACCGCGGTGGCGGCCCGCTGATGAACGACGTGATTGCCGGGCATGTGCCGCTTTCGATCGGCTCGGTGTTCCTGACCAAGCCGCACATTGAAAGCAAGCGCCTGCGCGCGTTGGCCGTGACCACCAGCGCCCGCTCGCCTAACCTTCCAGATGTGCCAACCGTGGCCGAAAGTGGCCACGCCGGCTTCGATGCCCCGGCCTGGTGGGCGGTGTTGGCGCCGGCCAGGACGCCGCCGGAAATCATCAAGCGCATGAACGACGAAATCAACCTGGCCCTGAAGGCGCCTGAAGTGGCCGGCAAGCTGGCCGCGCAGGGCATCGAGGTGCGAACGGGCACGCCGCAGGCAGCGCAGCAGTTCATCTTGAACCAGATGGACGTGTGGGCCAAGGTGGTGCGCGACAACGGGATCAAGGCGGAGTGAGGCCGGGCGTCCTACACGCCCGGGCGTGGATGGCCGACGCGTAGGCGGCGCTGCCGCGCATCGCCCGCTGCGGCCCTTTGCACTATCTTGTATGCATCGATCAAGCATGCAAGGCGAAAGTGTTTCAAATACGGTGCGTGACCGGTTGGCTGACCTGCATCGTGCTGTGCGCAGTGGCCTGCTTGCCGATGGTGGCCGGTGCCCAGGGCGGCTTGGACTCGGCGTTTCGCGTTGAAATGGAAAGGCTGCCGGCGGTCTTGCAGCCGCGCAGTGCAAGCATGCTTGAACTGCCCGCCGACGGACTGCGTGCGCGTTGGTGGTTGCGGCGCGGGCCGATCGAGTTTGGCGCCGGTGCTGACCTGGCCGCGCCACCGAACTCGGTTCACACGGCCTTTGTCCGCCGCGCTGCGACGCCGATGCTGGGTGTGCGCGCGGAACTGGTGCGTGGCGCCTACCTGGCCATCGAGCGCGACGCCGTCAAGTATCTGCCGCGCGACCAGCAAGGCCCCACCAACGACACGGCGCGCTTGGCGCTTGAACTCAAACCAGCTGAACTCAAGCGCGCGAACGCGTTGTCATCAGGGCTGCTGCGCGTACAGCTCACGAGCTCATCAACCTTGCAGTTCAGGCCCCGAAGCGGCGGCTTGTCGGTGACGTACAGCGAGCGGTTTTGAGCGCGAACCCAATGTTGTTCCGGCGCAAGCGGTGAGATTGCCTGCACTCACATTGCTGCGCGCGAACCCGTTGGCGGCGGAGAAGACGCCCGCGTCGGGCGCCGAGGTTTGCGCCGGAAAGTAGCTAGTAGTTTGTTTCACCAAAAGCATTACGAAATGAAATCGATGGATTTTTTCGCCAGGCTAGGCGCAGACCCGCAGCCGCACTTTTTGTGCGGCAAGGGGATGCAACGACGCATGGCGG